>CANQIH010000094.1 GCA_947624035.1 uncultured Oscillospiraceae bacterium
TCCGGCAGCGGCAAGACCACCACGGCCATGAAGATCCGGGACGAGCTGAGCCGCCGGGGCGTGAAGAGCCACAGCATATCCATGGACAACTACTTCAAGACCGTCCGGCCCGAGACCGTGCCCCGGACGGCGGAGGGGGAGCCGGACCTGGAGAGCCCGCTCTGCATGGACATGGACCTTCTGAACTACCACTTCACCCAGCTGACTGAGGGCCGGCGCATCTACGTGCCCAAGTACGAGTTCGCCCGGCAGATGCGGTCTATCAAGTTCAGCATGAGCCTGAAGCTGGAGGAGAACGAGGTGGCCATCTTCGAGGGCATCCACGCTTTGAACACCAGCATCACCGATGTGCACCCGGAGGCCTTCAAGCTCTACGTCAGCGCCCGGTCCAACGTGGTGGACGACGCCGGGGAATACGCCTTCAAGGGCACCTGGCTGCGGCTGACCCGGCGCATCACCCGGGACCACCTGTTTAGGGGCTGCGACCCGGTGGACACCATGCGCATGTGGGAGAACGTGCGCCACGGGGAGATACGCAACATCTCCCCCTTCAAGAACAAAGCCGACGTGCAGCTGGACACCGCCTTCCCCTACGAGCCCTGCATCATGCGGCCCATCGCGGAGCCCCTTTATGAGCTGGTGCCGGAGGACATCCCCTATCAGGAGATACGGCAGGTGGGCCCGGCGCTGCGGAATTTCGTGCCCCTGGACCTGAGCTATCTGCCCAGGGACGCCATGCTCCGGGAGTTCACCGGCGGCGGGATATATGAATACTGACCATGTGAATATACTATTTTCTGACAAGATCAGGCGCCCCGGCACAGCCGGGGCGCTTTCTTGTCTTTTGACGGGAAAAAGTGGGAAAACAGTTGGACGAATGACGGTCTTCACTTTGGTATAACTATGAATGGATAACTATACTTATCGGGAGGCGGAGATCATGACATTTACCCAGGCGCTGGAGAGCGTGTTCCGCAATTACGCCAATTTCAACGGAAGGGCCCGGCGCAGCGAATACTGGTATTTCGTGCTGCTCAACAGCCTCGTCTCTCTGCTGTCGGCCACGCCGCTGGCCCTGCTGGTGGGGCTCTACTCCCTGGCGGTACTGGTGCCGTCGCTGGCGGCGGCGGTGAGGCGGCTGCACGATACCGGCCGCAGCGGGCTGTGGCTGCTGCTGATGCTCATTCCCCTGGTGGGGGAGATCATCGTCATCATCTGGATGTGCGAGGACAGCAAGCCCGGTCCCAACCAGTACGGGCCCGACCCGAAAGGGCGGGGCGGCGCGCCGCTCCCCGGCTGGCGCACGCCCTCGGGGGAGCTGTTCGTGGAGTGCGTGTCCGGTCCCATCCAGGGGCAGTTTTACCGGGTGGGCCACACCGGCCTGATGTTCGGCCGGGACCCGGCCTGCGCCGTGCACATGCCCAACGGGACGCCCGGCGTCAGTGCCCGGCACTGCGTGCTGCGGGTGGACCGGGGCGAGCTGGTGCTGGAGGACCTGCAGTCCACCTACGGCACCTATCTGGCCAGCGGCAAGCGCCTGCCCCCCAACTACCCGGAGCACGTGAGCGCCGGCACCCGGTTTTACCTGGGCGGGCCGGACGTGATGTTCCGGGTCGTGAACAAGTAGCGTATGACCTGGATCTATATATCACCATTCAATATTTAGGAGGAACAAAAAATGCCAGAGATCACTTCCAACATCGTGAGCTGCCCCATCTGCAAGCAGCTCTATGACGCCAGCCGGTTCTCCGTCTGCCCCTATTGCCACGGACAGCCCATGACCGCGCCTGTCCTTGACTACGGGTCTGGCTTCTCTCCCACACAGGACATCGCCTTCCAGCCAGGCGGGCAGGGGAATTTCGGGGCCACCCAGGACCCCTACGGGGAGGGGACGACCCCCCTGGGGGGCGCCGGATGGCAGGTGCCCACGTTCGACCCCAGCGTCCGGCCCGATGCCGGTCAGAATGACCGCATGAAGCACACCCAGGTGGTGGACGGCGGCAACGCGGCCGGCGCGCCTCTGCCCGTGGTGGGTTGGCTCGTGGCCATCGACGGCCCCTGCAAGGGCACGGATTACCGCATCCACACCGGCTACAACTACATCGGCCGGGAGTACGGGGACATCTGCATCCGGGGCGACATGACCATCTCCGCGGAGAAGGACGCCAACGTCACCTATGTGCCCCAGTCCAACCGGTTCTATATCGCCCATGAGCAGGGCAAGAACGTCCTTCTGGTGAACGACATCCCGGCCATCGGCGGCGGCACGGAGCTGCACAACTACGACCGGATCACCGTGGGCACCACGCAGCTGCTGTTCGTGGGCCTGTGCGGCGAGCAGTTCTCCTGGACGAAGCGGAAGGAGCAGGGCAATGGCTGACCGGCTCACGTTCCGGTCCGCCCTGCGGGACGACGAGGTGCCGGACGTCTCTGACGCCCTGGAGGAGATCATAAACGGTGCCGGGGAGACCGGAGAGACCGATGCGGCCGGTGAGAAAAAAGCGGCCGAAGAGGAAGAAGCGGCCGGAGCGGCCGGAGAGGCCAGCGGGGAGATGCCCGCAGAGGGGACCGTGCTGACGCCCGCGCCGTCGGATACGGCGACGGGGCCCTTTACGCCCTCCCTGGGCCTCACCATCGGCCTCGCGGCCCTGGCGGCGGCGCTGGCTGTCTGCGCCGTGGGTCTTTTCATCGCCAACCTCCGTCTGCGCAAAAGGCAGAAGGCCGCCCCGGCCGCCCCGGCCGCCGCGGCAGGGCCCGTCACCGGCGTGCAGGTGGGCAAGCTCCACGCCCAGGGCGCGCGGGAGTACCAACAGGACAGCTTCGGCGTCTCCGATGTGAGCCTGCTGTCCGGCCAGGGCCTTCTGGCCGTGGTGGCGGACGGCATGGGCGGCCTGAGCGATGGGGACAAGGTGAGCAGCGCCGCCGTCAGCGCCGCGCTGGACACCTTCGTGCTCATGCAGGGCCGGGGCACCCCGGAGCAGATACTCCTCACCGTGATGCAGCAGGCGCAGTCGGCTGTGAACGGGCTGCTGGGGCCGGAGAACTACCGCAAGAGCGGCACCACGTTCCTGCTGGGCCTGCTGAAGGACAGCGCGTTCTCCTTCCTGTCCGTCGGCGACAGCCATATCTATCTTCTCCGGGACGGGGCGCTCACGCTGCTGAACCGGGAGCACATCTTCAAAAACGAGCTGGCCGTCCAGGGCGTCAACGGCGAGCTGCCGCTGCCGGACGTCTATACCGACGACAGGGGCGGCGGCCTGATCAGCTATATCGGCATGGGCCAGCTGAAGTATATCGACATCCCGGCGGAGCCCGTGGAGGCCCGGCCCGGGGACAAGTTCATCCTCATGAGCGACGGCGTGTACAACGCCATGGAGCGCGAAGAGCTGTGCGCCGCGCTGGCGGGGACGCCGGACGAGGCAGCGGAGCGGCTGGGCGCCGTCATCGAGGGGAAGGGATACACCAATCAGGATAACTATACCGCCGTTATCCTGGCATGCGAGTAAGACAAGGGGGGACCGTTTTGATCGAGACGGCAAGCTATTCCGATATCGGGGGCCGGCCCTGCAACGAGGACACCGTGGCCATCCGCACCCTGGGGCCGGACAAGGCCCTGGTGGTGGTGGCGGACGGCCTGGGCGGCCACGGCCACGGCGACCAGGCCTCCCAGGCGGCGGCCCGGGTCATCAGCGGCGGCTGGAAGGGCATGTCCACCCCCGGCACCCTGACCGCCCTGGTGCAGGACGCCCACCGGGAGATCCTGTCCATGCAGACCCCCGCCTGCAAGATGAAGTCCACCGTGGCGGTGCTGGCGGCCGAGGGGACCAGGATCGACTGGGCCTATGCCGGAGACACCCGGCTCTACCACTTCCAGAACGGCGCTCTGATCTTCCAGACCCAGGACCACAGCGCCTCCCAGATCGCCGTGGCTCTGGGGCAGATCACCCGGGAGCAGATCCGCTTCCACGCGGACCGCAGCCGGATATTCCGGGCCTTGGGCATCGACGGCGGCCTCACCGTGGACACGGGGGAGAAGATGCTGCCGCCGGGGAAACACGCCTTTCTGCTGTGCTCCGACGGGTTCTGGGAGTATGTATACGAGGCGGAGATGGAAAAGACCCTCGCCGCCGCTGCCACGCCCCAGGCGTGGCTGGACGCCATGCGGGGCATCCTGGCCGGGCGCGTGCCCGCCGGCAACGACAACAACACCGCGGCGGCCCTGTGGCTGACCGTCTGAGAAAGGGAGGACAGATATGAGAAAGACCCGTTGGATCGCCCTGGCGCTGGCGCTGTGCATGGTGCTGTGCCTTGGGGCGTGCGCCTCCGCCAAGAGCGATATCAAGACCTACTCCGACGCCCGGAACGGCGTGGCCGTGGTGGCCACGGCCCTGGAGGTGGAGGGACAGACGGAGCTTTACAGCTACGGCTCCGGCTTTTTTGTGGACACCGGCGATAACGGCGTGCAGTACCTGGTGACGAACTACCACGTGGTGAGCGACTACCTGGACCTGGGCGCCGGGCAGCTGGTGCAGGTGGAGACCGACGACGGCGATGTGCTGAACGTGCGGCTGCACCTGAGGGTATATCTGGACAAGGACAACTACATCGACGCCCAGGTGCTGGACAGCAACAGCGTCTCCGATGTGGCCATCGTCAAGCTGGAGCGGCCCACGGACCAGCGCAAGCCCCTGGCCCTGCGGGCCCCCGACGACAGCATGGTGGGCAGCAAGGTCTATGCCATCGGCTACCCCGGCGCCGCCGATTCCCTGGCCGCCGTCTCCCAATGGGGGCCCAATGACAGCACCTTCACCACCGGCAGCATCAGCCGTCTGGTGACCGAGGACGGCACCACCACGCCCTACGTGCAGATCGACGCCGTGATCTCCCACGGCAACTCCGGCGGGCCCCTGGTGGACGAGAAGGGCACTGTGCTGGGCATCAACGTGATGGGCGTCACCACCACCTACTCCGACGGCGCGCGGGAGGTGTACTACGCCCTGAACGTCAGCGAGGCCATCGCGCTGCTCAAGCGCAACGGCATCGACTACATAGACGGCACCAAGACCTCCGGCGTCAGCGCCGGGCTCATCGCGGCCATCGCCGGCGGCGTGGCCGTCGTGGCAGTGGTGATCGCCGCCGTGGCGGCCGCGGGCAAAAAGAAGGGCGGCAAGGCGAACAGCGAGCCCCCGAAGATGGACGACGGCGTGAAGCGGGAGCCCAGTTTCCCCAAGACCGCCGAGGTGCCGCCGGTGAAGCCCCCCGTCAATCCCAACGACTCCGGCCTGCGCATCCAGGCCACCTCCGGGGCCCTGGCGGGCAAGCGGTTCATGCTGCGCACGGACGCCCAGCTGATCCTGGGCCGGGACAGCAGCCACTGCAACGTGGTCTTCCCCATC
Organism: uncultured Oscillospiraceae bacterium; assembly: GCA_947624035.1. GTDB lineage: Bacteria > Bacillota > Clostridia > Oscillospirales > Oscillospiraceae > CAJOIG01. The sequence goes on from CANQIH010000094.1 coordinate 5,397, forward strand.
AAAACGCCCGGCGTCAGCAACCAGCACTGCGCGGTCTGGGTGGAAAAGGGCAAGGTGTATATCCGGGACCTGAGCTCCTCCCACGGCACGTTCCTGCCGCCCGGGATGCGTCTGAGCACCAGCCAGTCCACGGAGCTGCATGTGGGCGACAGCTTTTTCCTGGGGTCGCCCACCGAGACCTTCGTGGTGACGCGCAAGGGAGGCGTGTGACATGGCCCATACCTTTTGCCCCCACTGCATGACGGAGACCGGGCCGGAGGTGCAGATCTGCCCCAACTGCGGCGGCGACACCTCGGTCCAGAACGTTGGCAGTCAGCTGCCCGTGGGCACCGTGCTGGTCAGCCCCGGCGGCCACAGCTATCTGCTGGGCGCGGCCAAGGGCCAGGGCGGCTTTGGCATCACCTACATCAGCCGGGACATGGAGAGCGGCAGGCTGGCGGCCATCAAGGAGTACCATCCTGCCCGCTGCCAGCCCCGGCGGCTGGAGGACGGCACCCTGCAGCCCCAGACCGAGTCGGCGGAGGCGTACCGCCACGGCCTGACCAGCTTCCTGCGGGAGGCCGGTATGCTGAAGGCGGCAGAGGACATTCCCTCCGTGGTGGATGTGCTGGACTACTTTGAGGCCAACGGCACCGCCTATATGGTCATGGAGTACCTCCAGGGCCTGACGCTCCAGCGGCTGGTGGAGAGCCAGGGGACCACCTCCTTCGACGAGCTCATGGGGCAGATGACGCCCTTTTTGAAGGACATCGCCGCCATGCACAGCAAGACCGAGCTCATCCACCGGGACATCGCCCCGGACAACATCATGCTCATGCCGGACGGGACCTTCAAGCTCATGGACTTCGGCTGCGCCCGGGCCATGGAGGACGGTAAGTCCATGACCGTGCTGCTCAAGCCCGGCTTCGCCCCCCTGGAACAGTACACCACCCACGGCCAGGGGCCGTACACGGACCTGTACGCCCTGTGCGCCACGATATACTACTGCATCACGGGCCAGATCCCGCCGGCGGCGCCGGACCGGATGGTGGCCCTGCAGGGCAAGCCGGACCCCCTGCGCCCGCCCTCTGAGCTGGGCGCGGAGATCGGCCAGGAGGAGGAGCAGGTGCTCATGTGGGGCCTGGGCCTGCAGCCCGGCTCCCGTCCCCAGACAGTGAGCGAGTTTCTGGTCCGGCTGGGTCTGGAGGCACCTCCGATGCACCCGCTGCCCCTGGAGCCCCCCGATCCTCCGAAGCCCCATCCGATAGACCCCGAACCTCCAAGGCCCGACCCTGTGACATATGACAGGAAGGGCTCGCAGCTGGAGGCGGTCAAGACATTCTTGCAGAAGAACAAGCTCCTGGTGGGGATCGCGGCGGCGGTGATCCTGCTGCTGCTGATCTTCGGCCGGTGAGAGACGAGGGGGCGGTGCGCCGTGTTCTGGAAAGGGAAAAAAGAGACCCCGGCACCGGCCGCCGCGTACTGCCCCTGGTGCATGGCCCCGCTGGGAGAGGACGGCCTGTGCCCCGCCTGCGGCAGGGCGGCGAAGGACTATGAGCCGGAGCCGTTCCATCTGCGGCCCGGCACAGTGCTGAACGGCCGGTACGTCCTGGGCGCCGTGCTGGACCGGGGCCTTACCGGCATCACCTACCTGTGCCGGGACGTCCGCCTGGAGAGAAAGGCGGCCGTGAAGGAGTATTACTACATAGCCAGCCGCGACGCCGCCGTGTCCCCGGCTGTCGTATGCGGCACCCCAAACGAAGAGGCCAGAAGGGAATTTGAGGACGGAAAAGCCTGGTTTCGGAGACAGGCCATGGCTCTGGCCCGGATGGAGGCGCTGCCCTCCGTCGTAGGAGTCAGCGACTATTTCGAGGCCAACGGCACGGAATACATGGTCATGGAGTTCGTGGAGGGCACGACCCTGAAGGCGTATGTGAAGGACCGGGGACGGATGCCCTTCGGGGAGTTGATGGAGGCGGCCGGTCCCCTGGCGCGGGACGTCGCCGCCATGAACGGCCGGTATGGCGTGATCTGCCGGGACATCACCCCGGACAATATCATCCGCATGCCGGACGGCCGGCTCCGGCTCATGGGCCTCATGCCGGCGGACTGGCCATCGCATGTGTTCCTCACGCGCGGCTTCGCGCCCATAGAGCAGTACAGCCGGGCCGGCCAGGGCCCCTGGACGGACGTGTACTCCCTGTGTGCCGTTATCTGCTACTGCATCACTGGAAAGGTGCCGGCGGATGCGCCGGACCGGGCAGTGACCCTGCACGATGGCCCGGACCCCCTGCGGCCGCCCTCGGAACTGGGGGCAGCCATCGGCCCGGAGCAGGAGCGGGCGCTCATGAAGGGCCTGGCCCTGATGCCCAAAGACCGGTGGCAGGACGCGGACGCGCTGCTGGCGGCGCTGTACGGAGGATGAGACCCGGCGCGCCGGGATGAGAGCAAGCTTAAAGATCAGAGGAGGGCGTGAAGTTGGATAAGAGGTATTGCCCCTGGTGCATGGCCCCGGTGGGAGAGGACGGCGTGTGCCCCAAGTGCGGGAAGACGGCGGCGGATTACATGCCCCAGCCGTTCCATCTCCAGCCGGGCACGGTGCTCCGGGACCGGTATGTCATCGGCGGGGCTCTGGGCGAGGGCGGCTTCGGCATCACCTACATAGGCCTGGACCGGCGGTTGGAGATGCGGGTGGCCATCAAGGAATACTATCCCCGGGACAAGGCGAGCCGGGACGCCACCGCCTCCGTGGCGGTC
>CANQIH010000095.1 GCA_947624035.1 uncultured Oscillospiraceae bacterium
GCGATGAGGCTTATGAGGTCCACGCCGTACTTGGTGCACAGGGGCTGGAACTCCCCCTTCTCCTCAAAGGGCAGGTCGGGCAGGATCAGCCCGTCGATGCCGATATCCTTACAGGTGGAGATGAACCTCTCCGCGCCGTAGGAGAAGATGACGTTTGCGTAGGTCATGAACACCATGGGCACGGTCACGTCCCGGCGCAGGTCCCGGACGAGATCGAATATCTTGTCCGTGGTGACGCCGCCGGTGAGGGCCCGCAGGTTGGCCCCCTGGATCACCGGCCCCTCGGCGGTGGGGTCGGAGAACGGGATGCCCAGCTCGATGAGGTCCGCGCCGTTTTGGACCATGGTCCGCACCAGCTTCGCGGTGGTCTCCAGGTCCGGGTCCCCGCAGGTGACGAAGGGGATGAACGCCTTGCCGTGGCCGAAGGCCCTTGCGATATCACTCATGGAGATCCTCCCCTCTGTAGCGCGCGATGGCGGCGCAGTCCTTGTCCCCCCGGCCGGAGATGGTGATGACGATGATCTGGTCCTTGTCCATGGCGGGCGCGATCTTCTGGGCGTAGGCCACGGCGTGGGCCGACTCGATGGCCGGGATGATGCCCTCGGTCCGGGCCAGGTACTCGAAGGCGCACACGGCCTCCTCGTCGGTGATGGGCACATACTCCGCCCGGCCTATATCGTGGAGCCAGGCGTGCTCCGGGCCGATGCCGGGGTAGTCCAGCCCCGCGGAGATGGAATACACCGGGGCGATCTGGCCGTACTCATCCTGGCAGAAGTAGCTCTTCATGCCGTGGAAGATGCCGAGCCTACCGGTGTTCACCGTGGCGGCGGTCTCAAAGGTGTCGGTGCCCCGGCCGGCAGCCTCGCAGCCGATGAGCCGGACGGACTTATCCTCGATAAAGTGGTAGAAGCTGCCGATGGCGTTGGAACCGCCGCCCACGCAGGCGATGACGGCGTCGGGCAGCCGCCCCTCCTTCTCCATGAGCTGTTCCTTGATCTCTTTGGATATCACCGCCTGGAAGTCCCGGACGATGGTGGGGAACGGGTGGGGCCCCATGACGGAGCCCAGGCAGTAGTGGGTGTCGTCGATGCGGCGGGTCCACTCCCGCATGGCCTCGCTCACGGCGTCCTTCAGCGTGGCGGTGCCGGTGGTGACGGGTATGACCTCCGCCCCCAGAAGCCGCATCCGGTACACGTTCAAAGCCTGGCGCTTCGTGTCCTCCTCGCCCATGAACACCACGCACTCCATGTCCATGAGGGCCGCCGCCGTGGCCGTGGCCACGCCGTGCTGGCCGGCGCCGGTCTCGGCGATGAGCCGGGTCTTGCCCATCTTCTTGGCCAGCAGCGCCTGACCCAGGACGTTGTTGATCTTGTGGGCGCCGGTGTGGTTCAGGTCCTCCCGCTTTAAGTATATCTTCGCCCCTCCCAGGTCCCGGGTCATCTTCTCCGCGAAGTACAGCCTGGAGGGCCGGCCGGCGTATTCGTTGAACAGGCCGGTCAGCTCCCTGTTGAAATCCGGGTCGTTTTTGTAGTGGTCGTAGGCCTTCTCCAGCTCGATCACCGCGTTCATCAGGGTCTCGGGGATGTACTGGCCCCCGTGGATGCCAAAGCGTCCCGCGCTCATATGTGTTCACTCCTTACCGCGGCCACCGCCGCCATGATCTTGTCCGGGTCCTTGTGCCCGTCCGTCTCCACGCCGCTGGAGATGTCCACGCCCCAGGGCGAGAATGCCTTCACCGCCTGGGGTATGTTCTCCGGCGTCAGGCCCCCGGCCAGCAGCCAGGGCCGCGTCAGGGGCTTATCCAAAAGCGACCAGTCGAAGGTCTGGCCCGTGCCGTAGCCGTTATCCAGCAGCACCAGGTCCGCCGGGCTCTCCTCCGCCGCCAGCACGTCCTCCGGCGAACTGACCTTGAAGGCCTTCCACACCGGCCGGCCCAGCTCTTGCAGGGCGCGGATGTCCTCCGGCGTCTCGTGGCCGTGGAGCTGGGCGACGTCGATGGTCCGGTCCCGCAGCAGGGCTGCTATCTCCTCCACCGGCTGGTCCACGAACACCCCCACGGCGGGGATGTCCGGGTCCAATGCCCGGCGCAATGCCGTGGCCCCGGCGGCGTCCACCGCCCGGCGGCTCTTGGGCCAGAACACGAACCCGGCGTAATCCGGCCGGGCAGCGTTCACCGCCCGCACGTCCTCGGGCCTTGTGAGCCCGCATATCTTGATCCTGGTCATTTTGCCGCCTCCCGCATAGCCGCCAGCATGGCGGCCTTGTCCCTGGCCCGCATAAGGACCTCCCCCATGAGCACCGCGTCCGCGCCGATGCGCCGCAGCGCCGCCGCGTCTCCGGGGCCGGTGACGCCGCTCTCCGCCACGTACACCGCCTCCGGCGGTATGCTGTCCCGCAGCTTAGCGGCGTTGGTAAAGTCCACGGAGAAGTCCTTCAAATTGCGATTGTTCACGCCGATGATCTTCGCCCCGGCGGCCACAGCGGAGGCGATCTCCGCCCCGTCGTGGGCCTCCACAAGGGCCGAGAGGCCAAGCTCCCCGCAGATGCCCAGGTACCTGGCCAATGCGGCCGTGTCCAGCAGGGCGCAGATGAGCAGCACACAGTCCGCCCCCATGAGCTTCGCCTGATATATCTGGTACTCGTCCACGGTAAAGTCCTTGCGGAGCATTGGGATGGACACGGCGGAGCGGATGTCCGTGAATATCCCGTCCGAGCCCAGAAACCACTTGGGCTCCGTGAGGCAGGAGACGCAGTCCGCCCCCGCCGCCTCGTACTCCCGGGCGATGTCCACATAGGGGAAGTCCGGGGCGATGAGCCCCTTGGAGGGGGACGCCCGTTTCACCTCGCAGATGAAGCTTAAGCCCTCCCGCCGCAGGGCCGCCTCGAAGGGGAACGCCCCGTCCGCCGGCCGCTCCCGGCACGCCTCCCGAAGCGCCTCCAGAGGGACCCTGGCCCGGTCCGCCGCCACCCGCTCCCGGGCATGGGCGGCGATGGTGTCCAGGATGGTCATGCGTTGCTCTCCCGGATGAGCTGCTCCAGCTTATCCAGCGCCGCGCCGGAGTCGATGAGCTCCTCCGCCAGGCGCACGCCGCCGGTCATATCCCCGGCCTTGCCGCCCACGGCAAGGCCCATGGCGGCGTTCAGCACCACGGCGTTGCGCCGGTGGCCCTTCTCGCCGGACAGGATGGCCCGGGTGATGGCGGCGTTCTCCGCCGGGCTGCCGCCCCGCAGGTCGTCCTTGGTGCACCGGGGCATGCCGAACTGCTCGGGGGTGATGACCGAGGAGCGGTACCAGCCGTCCTGGAACTCGCAGACCTTGGTGGGGGCGCTGAGGGATATCTCGTCCAGCTTGTCCTGGCCGTAGACCACCGCGCCCCGCTTGACGCCCAGGCTCATGAGCACGTTGGCCAGGGGCTCCACCAGGCTCTCGTCATAGACGCCCAGCAGCTGCCGCTTGGGGGCGGCGGGGTTCGTCAGGGGCCCCAGGATGTTGAACACCGTGCGGATGCCCAGCTCCTTGCGGATGGGCCCCACGTACTTCATGGAGGTGTGGTAGAGCTGGGCGAAGAAAAAGCACATGCCCACGCTGTCCAAAAGCTGCAGCGCCTTCTCCGGCGGCTGGTTGATGTTGACGCCCAGCGCCTCCAGGCAGTCGGCGGTGCCACAGCTGGAGGAGGCGGCCCGGTTGCCGTGCTTGGCCACCTTCACGCCACCGGCGGCCATGACCAGGGCCGAGGTGGTGGAGATGTTGAAGCTGTGGGCCCCGTCGCCGCCGGTGCCCACGATCTCCGTCAGGTCCAGGCTGTGGGGCACCTTCATGGCGTGCTCCCGCATGGCGGCGGCACACCCGGCGATCTCGTCCACGGTCTCGGCCTTGGTGCTCTTGGTGGACAATGCCGCGAGGAACGCCGCGTTCTGGGTGGCCGTGGTCTCGCCGGACATGATTTCGTTCATGACGGTGTACGCCTCGGCGTAGGTCAGGTCCTGTTTGTCGACGATCTTGATGATGGCTTGCTGTATCATGGTCATATCCTCCTCATGAAAGCTCCATAAAATTTTTCAGCATCCGCTTCCCCTCCGGGGTCATGATGGACTCCGGGTGGAACTGCACCCCGTAGATGGGGTATTTGACGTGCCGCACGCCCATGACCTCCCCGTCCTCGGTGACGGCGGTGACGGCGAGGCAGGCCGGCAGCGTGGCCTCGTCGGCGGCCAGGGAGTGGTACCGGGCCACCGGCGTCCGCTCCGGGCAGCCGGCGAACAGCGGGCAGCTTGTGTCCAGCTTCGCTATTGACTGCTTGCCGTGCATGAGCCGCTTGGCGTAGGTCACCGTGGCGCCGTAGGCGGCGCATATGGCCTGGTGGCCCAGGCACACCCCCAGGGTGGGTATCCTCTGGCACACCGTGGCGGCAAGCTCTACGATGACGCCGGCGTTCTCCGGCCGGCCGGGACCCGGGGACAGGATGATACGCGCCGGGGCCAGCTCCTCGATCTGGCCGCAGGTGAGCTCGTCATTTCGTATGACCCGGATGTCCGGGTCCAGCTCCCCCACCAGCTGGTAGAGGTTGTAGGAAAAGCTGTCGTAGTTGTCGATGAGCAGTGTCATGCGTCCGCCTCCTCCGCCTTCACCAGAGCGCTCACCACGGCGGCGGCCTTGTTGATGCACTCCTGGAACTCCTTCTCCGGCTGGGAGTCGGCCACGATGCCGGCGCCGCTGCGGATGAACACCTGGCCGTTTTTCTTGTAGGCTATGCGGATGGCGATGCAGGTGTCCATGTTGCCGGTGAAGTCGATATACCCGATGGCGCCGCCGTATATGCCCCGCTTGTTGTTCTCCAGCTCCCCGATGAGCTGGCAGGCCCGTATCTTCGGCGCGCCGGAGAGGGTCCCCGCCGGCAGCACCGCGTTGATGGCGTCCAGGGCGTCCTTGTCCGGCCGTATCTCCCCCCGGACCGTGGAGCCGATGTGCATCACGTGGGAGTACCGCTCGATGGAGTGCAGGCTCTCCACCTGCACCGTGCCGAACCGGCTTATCTTGCCCAGGTCGTTCCGGCCCAGGTCTACCAGCATGTTGTGCTCGGCAAGCTCCTTCTCGTCGGCCAGAAGCTCTGCCTCCAATGCCTTGTCCTCCGCCTCGGTCTTGCCCCGGGGCCGGGTCCCCGCCAGGGGGAAGGTGTGCAGCACGCCGTTTTCCAGCTTCACCAGCGTCTCCGGGGACGCCCCCGCTACCTCCACGTCCGTGCCGGAGAAGTAGAACATGTAGGGCGACGGGTTGATGGTCCGCAATATGCGGTAGGTGTTCAGAAGACCGCCCTCAAAGGGGGCGCTGAGCCGGTTGGACAGCACGATCTGGAAGATGTCCCCCTCCCGGATGTACCGCTTGGCCCGCTCCACCATGGCGCAGTAGGTCTCCTTGTCGAAAAGGGGCGTCACGTCCCCCCGGAGCTTTCCTGCGGGCTCCGGCCTCTTCTCCCCATGGCGCAGAAGCTCCGCCATGTGGGTCAGCTCCAGCACCGCCCGGTTATAGCCCGTCTCCGGGTCCGACAGGGACATGTTGGCCATGAGCACGATCTTCTGCCTGAAGTTGTCAAAGGCGATGACCTTGTCGAAGAGCATCAGGTCCGCGTCCCGGAAGGCCTCGGTGTCCTTCACCTGCACCCGGACGGCGGGCTCACTGTAGCCCAGGTAGTCGTAGGAGAAATAGCCCACCAGCCCCCCGGTGAAGGAGGGCAGCCCCGGCAGCCGGGGGCTCTTGTACGCCGCCAGCAGGCTGCGGATGTACCCCGTGGGGTCGTCGGTCTGGACCTCCACGTCCCCGAGCTTCACCCGGCCCTCATAGCAGGTGATCTCGATCTTCGGGTCGTACCCCAGAAAGGTGTACCGGCCCCACTTCTCCGTCTCCGCCACGGACTCCAGCATGTAGGTGTGGCTGGAGATATTTTTCAGCTTGCGCAGCGCCTCGATGGGCGTGCAGATGTCCGACAGCAGCTCGCAGCTCACCGGCAGGACCTTGTACTCCCCCGCCGCGGCATAGGCGCGCACCTGCTCCAGACTGGGTGAAAAGACCACGCTGACCGCCTCCTGTCCCTCTCCGGGGCAAACAAAAAACGCCCCTGAAGAGAATGCGAAATTCTCTCTCAAGGACGAATAATGCTCCCATTATCCGCGATGCCACCTTGATTCGCCGTCCGTTGAGACGGCGCCCTCAGCAGGGCGCCAACACGCCCCCGGCAACTGACGTATGCCCACACGTCACGAATTACTCGGCCAGCTCCGTCCCCGGCTGCCTGCCTTTGACCCATGCCCTCCGCGGTCCATTTGACGGTTTGTTTTCTGCCCGGTTCTCAGCCGCCCGGACTCTCTGTGAGAGCATCGCCGCCGTTATCTCCGCTTCAACGGTTTATTGTTTTAAAAGATAACACTCACCTCCCCGTTTGTCAATAGGCAATTTGCCCTTTCCCCCAAAAAAAGACAAGCGCCCGAATTTCGGGCGCTTGCCCAGGCTGTCAAAGAAGACTCTTTGACAGCCTGAAAGCCGAGTATTTCCTGCCGTCAAGGTCGTCATGAAATACTGCCGCTGCGCGGCGCAAATGCGAGCATTTGCCGGCTTTTGATCCCATTTGAGGCGGGGCTCCGCCCCCCTCAAGCTCCCCCTGCATCATCCCAACGTATACGTGTTTTTGATAAGCTCGGCAAGGAAAGTATCCGGTTTTGCTGTCAGTCCCGCTTGGACCAGGAGCTCCACTTGTCCGCCAGGGAGTTGATCTGGCCGGTGAATCTGGCCAGCTCCTTGTTGGGGATGCCCCTGCAGGCCTGGGCGATGCCCAGCAGGCGGCGGCATGCGGCCAGAAGGCCCTCGAACACTGCGTTGGTGCGGGCCTGCTTGGGGGTCTTTTTCTCCACAGGCACCCCGGCGGGGGTCTCCAGGAACGCCCCGGCGGCCAGATCGTACACCGTGCCGGAATAGGGAGCGAAGGTCTCCAGGCCGTGCTCGTCACGGAGGCAGGCGGCGTAGCTCTTGCACACATCGTCCTCGCCGTGGTTCACGAACACCAGCGCCGGTTTAGGGTCAAAGGCGGTGATCCAGCGGATGAGGCCGTTTTTATCCGCGTGGCCGCTCTTGCCGGGGAAGAAGCAGACCTCCGCCCGCACGGCCACCTCCTCACCGAATATGTAGATCTTCTCCTTCCCGTCCAGGATGGCCCGGCCGGTGGTGCCGGCGGCCTGATAGCCCACGAACAGCACGGTGCTCTCCGGCCGCCACAGATTGTGCTTCAGGTGGTGCCGGATGCGGCCGGCGTCGCACATGCCGCTGGCGGAGATGATGACCTTGGGCGTCTTGTCAAAGTTGATCTGCTTGGACTCCTCGCTGGACACAGACACGTTCAGCCCCGGGAACACCAGGGGGTTCACGCCCCGGTCCAGCAGCGCCTGGGTCTCCGGGTCGAAGTAGGACCTATCGCACTGAAGGAAGATGCCCGTGGCCTCGTTGGCCAGGGGGCTGTCCACGTACACAGGCCACTCCCCGTGGCCGGTGACCATGTTTTTGAGCTTGATCTCCCGGATGAAGAACAGCATCTCCTGAGCCCGGCCCACGGCAAAGGAGGGGATCACCAGGTTGCCGCCCCGGTCCAGGGTCCGCTGGATCACGTCCGCCAGGAATTCCACGTTGTTCACGTCCAGCTTCTTGTGGAGCCGGTCGCCGTAGGTGGACTCGGTGACCACATAGTCCGCCTCTTTGATGTATTGGGGGTCGTTGATGAGGGGCTGGTCCAGGTTGCCGATGTCGCCGCTGAAGACCACCTTCTTGGTCACGTCCCCCTCCGTGAGCCAGATCTCCGCGCTGGCGGAGCCCATCAGGTGGCCCGCGTCGGTGAAGCGGATGAACACGTTTTCCGCGATGTGGACCTGCTCCCCGTACTCGCAGGGGCGCAGGTTCTTGATGGCGGCCTCGGCGTCGTCCATGGTGTAGGCGGGCTGCACCGGCTCGCCGCCGGCCCGCTTGGCCTTGCGGCTCTTCCACTCCGCGTCCGACTCCTGGATGTGGGCGCAGTCGCGCAGCATGATCTCGCACAGGTGGCAGG
>CANQIH010000096.1 GCA_947624035.1 uncultured Oscillospiraceae bacterium
GATGGCCACCACCAGAAATACCCGCAGGGGGAACCGGCCGTCCTTGGCCAGATACAGCAGCAGGAGGGCCCCGCCGCACACGGCGCACCCGGCGCATAAAAGCTCCGGCCAGTACCGGCGGCCGAAGCGGACCGCCATGGCGGCGCAGAGCATAAGCAGCGCCAGGATGCAGCCCGTTCGCCAGAGCATCTGCCCGTCGCTGGCCACGTAGCCCGCCAGCCGGCCCGCAGTATCCACTACACGGGCGGGCAGAGAGGCCTGCGGCTGGGCGGCCAGATCGGCGTAATACTCCTCCGCCAGGGTGCGGAACAGGTCGGTGGTGACCCGCTGGTCCATGAAGTACCAGCCGTGGATGAGGGTGGCCAGCTCTTCGGGGATGCCGGCCCGGGCGTACTGGTCGTAGGTCACATCGTCCTTGAGAAAATCCACGATCAGGGAGCGATAATGCTCCGCGTCCCGGTAGTTTTCGTCGCACTCCAGGCGGCCGGCGGCGAATACCGCCGCGCACAGCGCCAGGGTGACGGCGGCCGCGAGGGCCTGGCCTTTGAGCCGCTTTTTGGCCTCGGCTTTCCCGTCCAGGCCTGCCCGCAGCGCGGAATAGGCCGCGGCCAGCGCCCAGAAGCACAGAAGGCAGTATCCCGTGGCCCGCCGCTGCAGGCAGCAAAGCACCAGCAGCAGCCCGCTCAGCACGTCGCAGGCGACGCGCCCCCGGCGGCCCGTCTCGTCGTCCCGGCACAGAAGCAGTGCCGCCGCGGCGGCCCCGGCCAGGGCGGGGGTGACCGTGAAGGAGAGCTCCGCCAGGGTGTACAGCAAAAACCCGGCGCAGGCAAACGTCTGGATGAGCGCGCCCGCCCATGCCGGCAGGCCCCGGGCCCTAAGCTTCACCAGCACGCACCGGCCCAGCACCGTCATGGAGAGAAACAGCACCGCCAGGTGATAGCCCAGATACCAGTATCCGTCCGGCCACAGGCGGTAAAACAGGCCCAGAAAGGCGCACAGCAAAATGGAGATGGAGGAGGTGCTCTCCTGGGCCGAGTGGGCCAGGGTGTTGCGCACCGCGTCCATGCCCTGGGCCGGGATGTTCCCGATGGCCCGCAGGAAGAGGGCGTCGTCGTTGGTCATATAGCTGAGTACGATCACCCGCAGGGCCCAGACGAAAAACAGGGCCGTGACGGCGGCGGCGGTGACCCAGCGCCAGCGGTCTTTTTGACAGGCCCTGTCCCAGGCGGCGAGAACATGCCGGCCCCGGCCCGTGAGGCCCAGGGCCAGGAATACTACCAGAAACGCCCCCAGCCGGGCCAGCCGACCGGGCAGGAACGCCCCGTCCGCCACGGGAAGGAACAGGTCCAGCCCCACCCGCCGGGCGGCGGCGCTCTCCACGGCCAGAAAGGCCAGAAGTCCTATCCCCAGGCTTGCCGGCGCGGCGGCCCAGGGCCGTCTGCTCTCGGTCATGCCTTATAAAAGGCCGTGACGGCCTGAACGACCTGCTCCACCTCATCGTCGGTGAGGCCATAGTGCATGGGCAGGCGCAGCAGCCGCTCGCTTTCGGATGTGGTGTATTTATCCTCCCCGTGGAACCGGCCGAAGCGGCGGCCCGCCGCGGCGGAGTGGAGGGGCACGTAGTGGAACACCGACTGGACGCCCCGCTCCCGCAAAAAGGCGATGAGGGCGGTGCGCTCTTGGATGTCCTTCGCCTTGACATAGAACATGTGGCCGTTGTGGACGCACCCCTCCGGGACGGTCTGCCAGTCGATAAAGCCTTCCCGCTGCAGGGGGGCCAGGCCCTCCCGATAGAGGTCCCAGCAGTGGAGGCGGGCGGCGTTTATCTCGTCCGCCATCTCCAGCTGGCCGTACAGGTAGGCGGCGTTCAGCTCGCTGGGCAGGTAGCTGGAGCCCAGGTCCTCCCAGGTGTACTTGTCCACCTGGCCCCGGAGGAACCGGGAGCGGTTGGTGCCCTTCTCCCGGATGACCTCCGCCCGGGGGTCGAACTCCCGCATGAGCAGGGCCCCGCCCTCGCCCATGGAGTAGTTTTTCGACTCGTGGAAGCTGAAACAGCCGTAGTCGCCGATGGTCCCCAGAGGTTGGCCCTTGTAGGAAGCCAGCACCCCCTGGGCCGCGTCCTCCACCACCTTCAGCCCGTGGCGGCGGGCGACGTCCAAAATGGCGTCCATCTCGCAGCCCACCCCGGCGTAGTGGACGGGGCAGATGACCCGGGTCCGGTCCGTCACGGCGTCCTCGATGAGCGTTTCGTCTATATTCATGGTGTCGGGCCGGATGTCCACGAACACGGGCACGGCCCCCGCCAGCACGAAGGCGTTGGCGGTGGAGGAGAAGGTGTAGGAGGGCAAAATGACCTCGTCGCCCGGCTCCAGGCGGCACAGCAGCGCCGCCATGTCCAGGGCGTGGGTGCAGCTGGTGGTCAGCAGGGCCTTGGCCGTGCCGGTGCGCTCCTCCAGCCAGGCGTGGCATTTCTTGGTGAAGGCCCCGTCGCCGCTGATCTTGTGGGCGTGGATGGCCTCCAGGACATAGCCGTCCTCCCGGCCGCAGTAGGGGGGTACGTTGAAGGGGATCATAGTTCGCTCCCTGAAATGGTCTGGTTTTTGTCAATCATACTATTATACCACTTCTGGCCAAAAACGCAACACGGCCGCCCTCTCAGGCCCCGGCGAACCGGAATGCCACACCGGCCGCGGCGCCGATGAGGATGAGGAACACCGGGTGGAGCTTTTTGAACTTTTTGCTGACGGCGAATATGACCGCCGCGAGGACGATGGCCTGCCAGTTCGCCCCGGTCCAGAAGCGGCTCCAGCCCTCAAAGGCGTCCAGCCGCAGCAGCGCGCCGATGGCCACGGTGAGGCCCGCCGCGGCGATGAGGCCCGTGGAGGCGGGACGGATGCCGTAGAAGGCGCCGTTGACGTACTTATTGTCCCGGAAGGCCTTCAAAAAGGCGGCGATGATGACGATGACGATGATGCTGGGGGTGACGATGCCCACGATGGCGCAGAGGCTGCCCAGGAGACCGGCGGAGGTGAAGCCGGTGTACACGGCCATGTTGATGCCGATGGGGCCGGGGGTGGATTCGCTGACGGCCAGCATGTCCGCCACCTGGTGGGCGGTGAACCAGCCGGTGCGGGCCCCCATGTCGTAGAGGAAGGGCAGCGTGGCGAGGCCGCCGCCCACGGCGAACAGGCCCGTCTTGAAAAACTCCCAGAAGAGCTGGAGGTAGATCATTTTTTCGCCGCCTCCTTCCAAACCTTCACGGCCACGCCCAGAAGGCCCGCCGCCAGCACGAACACCACCGGGGACACGTCCAGGAAGAAGGAGGCGAGCCCCACGGCGGCAAACACGCATACCGTGAGCTTATCGGTCACGGAGGTCTTCAGCAGCTTGCACACCGCGTTGAAGATCAGCACGGTCACCGCCACCCGGATACCGGCGAAGGCGTTCTGCACCACGGCGTAGTCCGCGAAATTCTGCAGCAGCGCCGCGATGAGGCCGATGACGAAGAAGCTGGGCGCCACCACGCCGTAGGTGGCCACGATGGCCCCGGGGACGCCCTTTTGCTTGAAGCCGATGAAGGTGGCGGTGTTCACGGCGATGATGCCCGGGGTGCACTGGCCCAGGGCAAAGTAGTCTGTGAGCTCCTCGTTGGTGCACCAGCCCTTGCCTTCCACCACCTCCCGCTGGAGGATGGGCAGCATGGCGTAGCCGCCGCCGAAGGTGATGGCGCCCATCTTGAAGAAGGTGGCGAAAAGCTCAAAATACTCTCTCATGGCTGGGCCTCCCTGGGCTTGCACACGTCGCACCACCCGGCGGGCCCGGCCAGCTCCTCCAGCTCCGCGCAGGAGAGGGCGATGCCGCTGTGGGCGCTGCCGGCGGCGGGGTACACGGTCTCATGGTCCCGGAGGCTCACGTCCAGCCACACCTCCGCCCCCTCCGGCGTCAGGAAGGGGCACACGCCCCCCGGGTCGTTGCCGGTGAGCCGGGCGGTGTCCTCCGGGGACAACATCCGGGCCTTGCAGCCGAAGGTCTCCTTGAACTTGTGGTTGTCGACGCGCCGTTTTCCGGCGGCCACCACCAGCACCGCCCCGTCCCCGTGGTAAAAGCCCAGGGTCTTGGCGATCTGATCCGGGTCCACCCCCAGCGCCTCCGCCGCCAGGTCCACCGTGGCGGTGGACTGCTCAAACTCGTGCAGCCGGTCCAAAAGGCCCCTCTCCGCCAGAAGGGCCCGCACTTTTTCAATGGTCATCGCTGGTTTCTCCTTGCAATGCAGTTGATTTGACGGTAGAATAATACCATGGATCGGCAAAAAAGAAAAGCCGCTGTTGTGGGCGCGCTGAACATGGATATCGGGGGCTTTCCGTCGGCCCCGCTGGTCCCCGGGGACTCCATACCGGGGCGGGTGACCTCTGCCCTGGGGGGCGTGGGCTGGAACGTGGCCCGGGACTGCGCCCTGCTGGGGGCGGACACGGCCTTCGTCTCTGTGCTGGGCTGGGACGGCCACGCGGACATCCGGGCCGAGGCCAGCCGCCTGGGGGTGGATCTGTCCGCCGCCGCCTGGACCGGCGAGAACAACGACCGGTACCTCTATATCTGCAATGAGCGGGGGGACGTGGCCGCCGCTGTGAACGACATGCGCCTGTGCACCCGGATGGACCCGGCGTTCATCCAGGCGCGGCTGGACAGGCTCAACGCCGCGGACGCCGTGGCGGCGGACGCCAACCTCCTGCCGGAGACCCTGGCGGCCTTGGCGGAGGGGCTCACGGTCCCCCTGGCGGTGGACTGCGTGTCCGCGGCCAAGTGCGTGCGCCTGGCCCCCATCCTATCCAAAATACACACCCTCAAGGCCAACCGCCAGGAGGCGGCGGCCCTGACGGGCAGGACGGACCCGGTGGACGCCCTGCGCGCCCTGCTGGACGCGGGGGTGATTCGGGCCGTCATATCCCTGGGCGCGGAGGGGGTGCTCTGCGGCGAGGGGGACCGGATATTCACCGTCCCGGCCCCAGCGGCGGAGGTGACCGACGCCACCGGCGCGGGGGACGCCCTGACCGCGGCCCTGACCGTGGGGCTCATATATGGGCTGGACCTGCGGGCCTGCGCCGAACTGGGCGCGGCCGCCGCGGCCGTCACCCTGGCCCGCCCTGGCTCTGTCACCGGCGACCTGCGGCAATTGGCGATATAATAACTGCCGTGCCCCTCGGCTCCCCCTCGGGGAAACCCACTGCCAGGCCCCTTGCCTCCCCTTGAGGGGAGGTGCCGAGCGGAGCGAGGCAGAAGGGTGAGAGGTAGGCCATGTATATCCCCGTTTCCCCCTTCAGTCTCGTCGCCTTGCGGCGGCTCCTCGCCAGCTCCCCCGAGGGGGAGCCGAGGGGCTTGGAGCGATTTTTAAACTGTGCGTAATAAAGCAAAAGGACCTGCCGCAAGCAGCAGGTCCCTTTCCCATATGTATGTCAGGGCTTTTCCGTGACCTCGGGCGCCGGAGCGGGAGCGGGTTCCCCGGAGGGTTCCCCGGAAGGCTCGCCGCAGGCGTCGCCAGAGGGCTCCCCGCAGGCGGCTCCGGCGTCGAACGCCGGCATGTCCTCCCCGGCCTCCTCCGCAGGCTCCTCAGAGGGCTCCTCGGGCGCCGGTGCGGGCTCTTCCCCGCTCTGGGAGGCGATGAGGTCCTGCATATCCTTGTCGATCTTGGCGTTGCCGTCGCAGGCGGCCAGGGCCAGCAGCATCGTGGCCATCAGCACAAGGGCGAAAATCTTTTTCATTGGCCTGTCTCCTTTTACAGTATTGAAACGGTAAGCAACACATTTATCAAAAGCAGTATACCATACCCGCCGCGAAAAGTAAAGAATGAACGGCAATAACGGAAAAGAGCCGTCAAAGACGGCTCTCGGCGTATCGGATTAAAAGCCAACGCCCCTGTGCGCTGTGGAAGTCGGAAAGGAGTTTCCTGTATGAGAAAGCATCAAGAGGAGAAAGGGGAGTTACACAAAGGGGAGGCCCATTACAGGGGCGTGGCCGGCGGCAAAGAATGGGAGGGGACGGTTCGGGGCCGCCCCGCTTCCATATCTATCTAACCATATTCAGCGCCGCTCGTCAACACCTTTTTTGGAAATTTTGACAAAAATAAATGGAAAACGCATGAATAATTTATAAAAACTTATATAAATTACTGTTTGTTTATCATGTGTTCATCCAGGATGGACAAAACTGCGTCCTCGATGGCCTCTGGCGGGCCGGGCACCACGGCCCCCGCCGCGTCGGCGTGGCCTCCGCCCCGGCTGTCCAGGGTGTGGAGGATGTGTCCCGCGTGGATGGAGCCGTCCGTCCGCAGCGACACCTTCCAGGTGCCGTCCGCCAGCTCCCGGAGCAGAAGGCCGGTCCTGACGCCCTCCGGCACGGCGGTCAGCAGGGAGAGCTTGTCCATGTCGTCCTCCCCGGCGCCGCAGGCGGAGATGGCCGCCAGGGGCAGGACCATCACGCACACCCCGGGGCGGGGGAAGCGCATGGCGCCGTAGAGCGCCGCCTCCAGCCGCAGGCGGGAGGGGGTCTTTGAGCAGAACAGGCGGCGGGTGAGCCCGGCGGCGTCAAAGCCCTCCGTCTCCCGCAGCGCCGACGCGACAGCCAGCGTCTGGGCGGTGGTCCCGGCGGTGCGGAAGCAGTCGGTGTCCGTGGAGACCGCCGTGTACAGCGCCTCGGCCATGGCCGCCGTAAGGGTCACGCCCAGCTTGCGCAGCAGCAGGTACACCAGCTCCCCGGCGGCGGCGCTGTCCGGCTCCAGATAGGTGGCGGCGGCGTAGCCGCTGTTGGTGCCGTGGTGGTCGACGGCCAAGTCCGTCCGCTCCGCCAGCTGCTCCCAGCCGGGGGGGAATTGGGCCGGGCCCGGGGTGTCCACCGCCGCGACGAAACGGGGCTCGAACCCCTCCGGGGCGAAATAGGGGACCATATATTTTTCATACCGGACCATGGACGGGGGATTTTTCGCGAGATACGCCCGCTTGCCCAGTGCCCGCAGGCCCAGGCACAGGCCGCAGCCGCTGCCGGCGGCGTCCCCGTCCGGCCGGACGTGGGTGACGATGAGGACGTCCTCCGCCTGCCGGAGCAGCGCGGCGGCCTGGGTGACATCGATGCGCATGGTGCTGTGCCTCCTCTCCGGGATATGGGCATCATACCATAGCGGCCCGGCCGGCGCAACAGGGCAGGCGGCCCGGCCCGGCGTCAAATTCAAAAATTGGTAATATATTTTTCAATTTTTCTTCAACAAGGTTTTTGGGAAAGGGCTACAATAGCCCATAGAGGGAGACCTCCGATACATCAGATCAAAAACAAAAGGAGCGGATATATCATGAGCAGCAGGAAGAATGTGTGCCGCGGCAAGCGGACAGGACGGTATCTCGCCGCAGCGCTGTGCGTGGCGCTGATGATGAGCGTGTTCGCGGCGGCGGCCTTCGCGTCCGGGGACGCGCCCCGGCAGGAGCTGAGCCCCGCCGACATCTATGAGCAGAACGTGAATTCCACCGTGGGCATCACCACCACCCTCACCACCAACATCTGGGGCTATCAGACCCAGTCCGCCGCCGCCGGTTCCGGCTTCATCGTCTCTGACGACGGCTTTATCCTCACCAACTACCACGTGGTGGAGGGCGCCGATACCATCACCGTCACCATGTATGACGGCGACGCCTACGACGCCGAGCTCATCGGCTACGACAGCAGCAACGACATCGCCGTGCTGAAGGTGGACGCCCAGGGGCTGACCCCCGTGACCATCGGCGACTCCAACGCCCTGCGGGTGGGCGATCAGGTCATCGCCATCGGCAACCCCCTGGGTGAGCTGACCTTCTCCCTGACCGGCGGCCTCATCAGTGCCCTGGACCGGGAGATCACCGTCTCCAGCGGCGTCACCATGGACCTCATCCAGACCGACTGCGCCATCAACGCCGGCAACTCCGGCGGCGCGCTGTTCAACATGTACGGCGAGGTGGTGGGCATCACCAACGCCAAGTACTCCGGCAG
>CANQIH010000097.1 GCA_947624035.1 uncultured Oscillospiraceae bacterium
TGCACATGTACCTGGCCTTGCGGGCCGGGGAGCTGGCGGTAAGCCTGAGCCACGGCGGCCGGGGCGCCTACTATCTGGCGCTGCTGTTCATCGCGGCCTTCCTGCTGGAGTACATCCTCCACTGGCGCAGGGAGCGGGAGCGCCGTCCCCGCCGGCGTTACGTGATCCTGGCGGCAGTGGTGGCCGTGGCGCAGTTTTTCTATCAGGCCAGGCAGTGGATCGGCACCGCGGGGCCCCAGGGCCTGATCGGCTACCTGTGGATGCTGGTGAGGTCCGCCGGTATCCTGCCCCGGGAGTACCCGGACTACTTCCCCATCGTCCACTACATCACCAGCGTCAGCTCCGTGACGGCGGTGTGCGTGCTGGTGGCTGAGTTCTTCCGCCGGACCGTGGAGACCAGGCGGACGGTGGGCGTGCTGGCCGAGCGCAGCCGCCAGACCATGGAGGGGTACGAGCGCCTTCTCCGGGCGGAGGAGGCCACCGGCGCCGTGCGCCACGAGATGCGCCACCACATGACCGCCCTGGCGGGCTTTCTGGACGGCGGCGAGACGGACCGGGCCCGGGAGTACATCGCCGAGCTGTCCGACCAGCTGGACCGGCTGCCCACGGGGCGCTACAGCCGGAACATGCTGGTGAACGTGCTGGCCGGGTCCTGCCTGGAGCGGGCCCAGGCGGAGGGCGTCCGGGTGGAGCACAGCCTGTCGGTGCCGCCGTCGCTGGGCGTGGCGGACGAGGACATGAGCGTGCTGCTGACCAACATGCTGGAGAACGCCCTGAACGCCTGCCGGAGGCTGGGCCCGGGCCGGGACCGGTATATCCGGGTGAAGATGTACGTACATGAAAACTTCCTGTTCGTCGGGTGCGTGAACAGCGCGCCGGAGGAACAGGAAGAGGAGAGACCGGCATCGGGGGACAGCCCCCGCCGCCACGGATACGGCATGGAGGCCATGGCCCGGGTGGCCGAGAAGTACGACAGCGTGCTCAAGGTGGACCGGACGCCGGGGCAGTTCTCCGTGAAGAGCTGCCTGCGGATGAGGGAGCGTCAGCCGGAGGGGCCGTCCCGGTCCGCGTAGTCGATGAAGGCGTTTTGGATCTGCTGATACAGCTTCTTGCTGATGGGTATCTCGTCGCCGGAGGACAGGCGCATCCTGTACCGGGTGATGGAGGCGATGTGCCCCAGATTCACAAGATAGCTCCTGTGTGGGCGCACGAAGGACTGGGGAGGCAGGCTGGCCTCCAGGTCCCGCAGTGTGCCCACGCTGTTTTCCACCCCGCCGCCGGCCATGTGTATGGTGATCACGTGGCTGTATATCTCGAAGTACAGGATGTCGTCCTGGCGGAGCCGCAGCTGGCCGCCGGAGGTGGGGAACAGCAGCGTCCGGGGCCCGGCGTGCTGAAAATAGCGGTCCAGGGCCGCGTCCAGCTTGGCCGGGTCCACGGGCTTTTTCAGGTAGTACAGGGCCGCGGCGTCGTAGCTGTCCAGGGCGTAGTCCGGGTCGGCGGACAGGAAGATCACCGCCGCGTCCACCTTCATCTCCCGGAGCCGGACCGCGAACCGGATGCCCTGCTGGGTCTGGTCGAATACCACGTCCAAAAACAGCAGCGCGTACCGGCAGCCGCCCTCGATGGAGGCCATCAGCGACGGCAGATCGGAGAACATGCTCATGTGGAAGGGGCAGCCCCGGCGCTCCAGCGCCCGGGTCAGCATCGTCCTGAACCCGGCGGCAAAAGCGGCGTCGTCATCGCATATGGCGATCTCATACATGGGCCCGTCCTCCTTTGGGAAAATACCCCCATACTATATCAAAAACCTGCGGCGATTGCAACGAGGCCCGCCGGTTTTCGCGGCTTTTTGCGCAGGAAGCGGGCGTTTCGCGCAAAAGCCTTGCATCCAAATGTTGGTTATGGCAAAATCACGATGTGATGAATGAAAGCCATACAGTGCGATAGATGCGGAGAGATTCCCGATGGATCTGGACGAATTCTTGAAAGAGGAGGCCAGCAGAGCCCTGCCCGGGGCCGGTCTGGCCGGCGGCAAAGACGGCGGCATTTGGGGGTTCCAGAACGTCCCGGCCCATTTCTGTGCCTACTGCGGAGAGGGGATATCGGAGATGGACAGGATATTCATCACGGTCTGCCCCAAATGCGGCCGTCCCTGGAAGGAAAAGGAAGAGAATACCTGAAAGAGCAAAAGGCCCTGACGCATCCGCGCCAGGGCCTTTTTGCTGCTTTCAGTCATACTCTATGAACGGGCACTCCATCCAGGCGATCCAGGGCCGGGAGGCCACCTTGGTCTTCACCACACCGGCGGCGTGGGACATGGACTCGATGGCGATGCCGTCGCCGATGTACACGCCCACATGGCCGGGGGCGTACAGCACCAGGCCGGGCTTTTCCGGCAGGGTGTCGATCTTGCCCTTCACCTTGGCCTTCTGATACATGGCGTCCGTGCCCAGGTCCTCCATATCGCCGTATTTGTACTGGACCTCCCCGATGTCGGGATCGTACCAGCCGTAGCCCTTGATGAGGCCTATGCAGTCCGCCACCCGGCGGCCCATCCACTTCTCCCGGATGACGTCCAGGTACTCGCCCACGTCGTCGCCGTAGGTCTCCAGCCGGTCGTTCAGCAGATCCTCGTTCAGCACGTAGCCAAAGGTGCCCCACACGTACCCCCACTGGTTCTCCCAGGCCATCTCCGCCCACTTCACCAGGTCGGCGGCGTTTTTCGTGCCGGGGTCCGTAAAGCCGCTGGTATCCAGGGAGGTGGAGGTGCCGGTGCCGTACTCCACCCGGACATACTGGCCGGGCTTCCACTCGAACAGCCGGCCCCACAGGGGCTCCGTCAGCGCCGGGACCCGGGCGAAGTGCAGTTCGGCGTCCGCCCGCCCGCAGCCCCGGAGGGAGAGCATCGCCGCGAGACCGGCGAGCAGCAGCGCGGCGGCCAAGATCTCGAACGGTACCCGATGGCGCGCGGTCCGCACCGGCCTGCCCTGTGACCGGCCGTGACGCTTCGGCATGGCTGTCCCTCCCTTCCTGGTCCCTACTATTATAGAACAAGTCCGGGCGGGGAATCTACCTTTTTTCCGGGGGAGTTTCTTAATTCTTTCTTAATTTTAGAGGCCCTTATCCCAAAAATGCGGGGATGAGGCTCAGGATAGCCAGCAGCAGCACGTTCACGGCGGTGAATTCCAGCAGATACCGGCCCATGCGGGCGTTCTCCGACTGGGCGTACAGCTTCAGGCTGATGAGGCTGGCCAGGCTGGCGATGGGCGTGCCCAGGCCGCCGATGTTCACGCCCAGCAGCAGGCCCCGGGCGCTGCCCGTGAAGCCGGACAGCAGCAGCGCCGCCGGCACGTTGCTGATGACCTGGCTGGTGAGCAGGCCGATCAGGTACTCCCGCCCCTGCAAAAGCCGGGTCAGAAGCTCGTTCAGCGCGTCGATGCGGGCCAGGTTCCCGGCGAAGATGAAAAAGGCGGCGAAGGTCAGAAGGAGCATGAAGTCCGCCTTCAGCAGGGTCTTCCGGTCCAGAAGGAGCAGCGCCGCCGCCACGATGGCCAGCATGACGGGCCAGGTGAGCACCCGGACCACCGTGAGCAGGCACACGGCGAACAGGGCGGTGTACAGCCAAAGGGACCGCCGGTCCAGGTCCGGCGCCTCGCCCAGAAACACGCTGACCGGCTTTTTGGAGAGCGTCAGGCACCCCGCCATGCACAGCACCAGGGACGTGAGCCACACCGGGCCCGTGACGGCCAGAAAGGTGCCGATGGATAGGTCGTAATAGGAGTAGAGGTACAGGTTCTGGGGGTTGCCCACGGGGGTGAGCATGCTGCCCAGGTTGGCGGCCACGGTCTGGAGCA
The DNA here is from genome assembly GCA_947624035.1 of uncultured Oscillospiraceae bacterium. Taxonomy (GTDB): domain Bacteria; phylum Bacillota; class Clostridia; order Oscillospirales; family Oscillospiraceae; genus CAJOIG01. Next base: position 3,858 of record CANQIH010000097.1, read on the forward strand.
CCACCACGCGGATGAGCTCCTGCCGCCGGTCCGCCATGCCCAGTACCACCACCGCGAAGGGCACGAAGGTGATGAGGGCCACGTCGTTTGTGATGAGCATGGAGCTGAAAAAGGTCAGGCCCACCAGGACGGCGCCGATGGCCCGGCCGGTGCCGGCCCGCAGGCACACCATGTGGGCCAGGCGGGAGAAGAGCCCCGCGCCCCGCAGCCCCGCCACCACCACCATCAGCGCGTACAGAAGGGCGATGGTGCGCAGGTCTATGTAGCCCAGGTATTCCCCGTCCGGGGGCACGAAAAAGCAGCTTATCACAGCTGCCAGAACGGATATGACAAGCACCGGCTCCCGCCGGATGAACGTACGGACTGTGGACATGGGACCCGTCCTCTTTTCTCATTCTCACAAAGATGGCAGCGCTCCGCGCCGCCCATGGGTCAATATACAGCCCCGGCGGCCGGTTGTCAAGGGCGGCGGCGCCTGACTGCGGCCTGGCGCGTGACAGGGCCTGCCGGGATGGAAAACTATCCTGCCGGACGGTTCACTTTTTATGCCGGCAGGAAATATAATCTTCCCATAAGGGAGGCAATTAGTATGTTTAAACTTACTGCGCTGCATAGACAAGGGGAGGTGCTCCTGTGATCGAGACGCCGGAGCAGATGGAGCTGATCCGCGGGCTGTATGTGGAGGAGCACGCGAAGCTGCTGCTGTACGCGGTCAGCTCCCTGGGCGATGAGGATCTGGCGGATGAGGCGGTCCAGGAGACATTTGTCATTGCCTGCTCAAAACCAAGCGCCCTTATGGGGCACCCCAACCCGGGCGGGTGGCTGATGAAGACACTGATATACGTGCTGAAGGATATGAAAAAAGGCAGGGCGAGGATGAACGCCCTGCTTTTTCTTGTTCGGGACAGGGAATCCGCCGGGCTGTGCCCGGAGCTGGCCGAGGCGGAATTCGACGCCGCCTTCGTGGCGCTGGTGGGGGAGGAGAACTGGTGGATGTACAAAAACGTGGCGCTGCGGCGCATGACCGTACTGGAGGTGGCGGACGCCGTGGGCATCTCCCGGGAGGCCGCCAAAAAGCGGGTCCAGCGGACCGCCGCCAAGCTGAAAAGGCGGGCGGGACATTAATAATTTAAAATAAAAAAGCTGTCCCCAGGTCCCCCGGTTAGTCCATATAAATATAGGGGGCAGACATGCCGGGATGCTGCGGCGTCCGTCGCAGGCGGCCGCCCGTCAAGAAAATGAGGTAAGAAGAGGTGGTGCTCGATTCATAAGATCCAACGTACGGTGACAGAGCTGAGCGGGCGGCGCAACAAGGCGTGCTACTATGTCCTGTGTCTCGCGGTGGAGACGGCCTGCGGCTGTCTGCCCGAGGAACCGGCCATGAAGGCCGTCTGTGCGGCCGTGGGCCGGCGGACCGGCATGTCCAGCCCTGCCGCGGCCAAGGCCCTCTCCCGGGTCACTGCGGACATATGGGACTTCGGCAACCGGGACAAGCTCCGGGAGATCTACGGCCGGCCCGTGCTGGAGCGGCCGACGCCCAAGGAACTGGTCTGGGTGCTGGCCTATTACTGCTGGCCGGGAGAGGACAGTCCGAGCCAGCCGCCCCTGCGCCGCAGCGCGTCATTCTGAAGGCGCCTCCGGCGGCGAAAAAGAACATCCCGGCGCAGTAAAATGCGCCGGGATGCCGGTCATTTGCCGAACAGGTCGGAATGTGTTCCGATGCGGGCGAGATACAGCTCATCGCCGGACACCCGGTAGATCAGCAGCCAGTCCGGGAGAATATGACATTCCTGATAGCCGGACCATATACCGGATAGGGCATGGTCCCTGTTCTTTTCGGGAAGCGCTTCCGGCACACGAAGCGTGTCAACGACGGTTTGCAGCAATGCAAGGTCATAGCCGCGTCTTGCGCACGCCTTAAAGTCCCGTCTGAACCTCGTAGAAGTGTTGAGCTTCAGCATGGGTCAATCCTCTGAGAGCTGCGCAAAGAGATCGGCGGTGGGACCGTCAAAGTGTTCACCGGCGCCGCTGGCGATCATGCCGTCTATCTCCGCCATCGCCGCCAGCGTCTCGCCGTTGGGCGTCTCATCCGGTACGGCGGCGCCCTGCAGGTAAGAAATGACGTAAAACAACCGGCTTTCCGGTATTTTGTCGATCAGGCTTTTTGCAAGGTCTCTGTTGCTCATGTGCTTCGCCTCCCCGTGAAATTTATGAAAAATCCCCGGATCGGTGTGATCAGGGGATTCTTTCTGTGGCGGAGAAGGGGGGATTCGAACCCCCGATACCCTTTTGGGGTATACACGATTTCCAATCGTGCGCGCTCGACCAGGCTACGCGACTTCTCCACGCGGTCGAACTGAAAGCTATTCAATTCAAGCTTGTCCATTATAAACGCACCGGTCGGGAAAGTCAAGATTAATTTCTCCCGGCGGCGGCTTTTTCTGCGGCCTCCGCCACGTGGCTCACCAGCACCGCTGTGGTGACGGCGCCCAGGCCCCCGGGCACCGGGGTCAGGGCGGCCGCCACGGGCTCCGCCGCGGTCATGTCCACGTCCCCCCGCATCTTGCCGGTGTCCGGGTCGAAGTGGATGCCCACGTCGATGACCGTCTGGCCCGGGGCGATGTGCTCCGCCCCAAAATAGCCCATCCTGCCGATGGCGGTCACCAGGACGTCCGCCTGCCGGGTGTAGGCGGGCAGGTCCGCCGTTTTGCTGTGGCACACGGTCACCGTGGCCCCGGCGGCCATCAGCAGCATGGCCACGGGCCGGCCGATGACCAGGGAGCGGCCCGCCACCACGGCGTGCTTCCCTGCCACGGGGATGTGGTAGAAGTCCAGAAGCTCCATCACTGCCTGGGCGGTGCAGGGGGCGAAGCCCGCGCCGCTGCCGGTGAACACCCCGGCCAGGGAGCCGTCCGTCACCCCGTCCACGTCCTTCTCGGGCCGGATGGCCTGGCGGGCGGCCTCGTTGTCCAGAGGGGCGGGCAGTGGCCGCAGCAGCAATATGCCGTGGACGGCGCCGTCCTCATTCAGACTTTCTATGGCGGCCATGAGCTCGTCCTGCCCCACGTCCCCGGGCAGCACCACGGACCGGACTGCCACGCCGCAGGCGTCGCACCGCTTCATGGCCCCCCGCTCGTAGGACAAATCGTCCGGCCGCTCTCCCACCCGGAGGATGGCCAGGGTGGGCGTGACGCCCTTTTCCCGCAGGGCCGCCGCCTTGGCCGCGGTCCGCTCCGCCAGCGCCGCCGCCACGGGCGCGCCCTTCAAAAGCTCCGCCATCACTGATACCTCCCATAAATTCCTTGCAGGACCTTCTCGGCCCGCGCGCCGTATTCCTCCGTCAGCCGGTCCACCTCGCCGTTGATACCGGCCGCGTAGGCCCGGTCCGCCATGAGCGCGGTGTTCACCTTCACGTTCACCGCCGCGCCGTACAGCGCCCCCCGGCACAGGGCCGCGCCGGTGGCGGCGTCGGACACCGCGAGAACACTGCCCTTTTCCCCAAAGCTTTCCAGAAGCTCCACGGCCTCGCAGGTGAGCCGCAGGATGTCCATGGGCGCACCTGCGGCCAGACGCAGGCACCGCTCCAGTTCCGCCGGCCGGCCCGGGTCGTCCTTGGGGATGCCGTAGGCCCGGCTCAGGGGCTCGAAGGCCGCCGCGTCGCCGTCGATCATGGCCAGGAGCTTTCCGCTCAATGCCTTGGCCCGGGCGGTCAGGTCCCGCATCTCCGTTTCCACGGCGGCATATTTATTCTTGCCCACGGTGAGCTCCCCCACCATGGACCCCAGGGCCGCGCCCAGGGCCCCGGCCAGAGCGCAGGCGCCGCCGCCTCCCGGCGTGGGGGCCTTGGAGGCCAATGTCTCCGCAAAGCCGGAGAGGGTCATTTCGGTCATGGTCATATCAGTCTCCTTTGAGGTATTTCCGCAGCAGGCCGATGTAGTAGAGGGAGCCGAAGGCGCAGACCGGCTCGGGATGCCGCCTTGCCATTTCCACCGCCTCCGCCAGCGAGCCCGCCGTCTCCGCCGGGACAGCGGAGATGGCCCCGGCCAGCGTCTTCGGGGGCAGGGCCCGGGGGCCGTCCTCCGGGGATATGCAGATGAACCGGGCCGCCAGGGGGGAG
>CANQIH010000098.1 GCA_947624035.1 uncultured Oscillospiraceae bacterium
TGCTCCATGACGTAGGTCTGCACCGGCAGCCGGTCCCGGGGCGGCTCCTCCAGGGTGGACATGTCCCGGATGCCGGAGAGGGCCATATTGAGCGTCCGGGGGATGGGTGTGGCGGACAGGGTCAGAACGTCCACCTGCTTCGCCATCTCCTTGATGTGCTCCTTGTGGCTGACGCCAAAGCGCTGCTCCTCGTCCACCACCAGAAGGCCCAGGCGCTTGAACTTCACGTCCTTCTGCAGCAGCTTATGGGTGCCGATGACGATGTCGCAGGAGCCGTCCTCCAGCCCGGCCAGGATGGCCTTCGCCTGGGCGGGGGTGCTGAACCGGCTGAGCATCTCGATGCGGACCGGGAAGCCGAAAAACCGGCTCACGGCGGTCTGATAGTGCTGCTGGGCCAGGACCGTGGTGGGCACCAGGATGGCCGCCTGCATGCCGTCCAGCACGCACTTCATCACGGCCCGGAGAGCCACCTCGGTCTTGCCGTAGCCCACGTCGCCGCACAAAAGCCTGTCCATGGGCACAGTGCTCTCCATGTCCTTTTTGATCTCTTGGACGCAGCGCAGCTGGTCCTCGGTCTCGGTGTACTCAAAGGCGTCCTCGAACTCCCGCTGCCAGGGGCTGTCCGGGGCGAAGGCGTGGCCCGGGGTCTTCTGCCGGGCGGCATAGAGGTTTATCAGCTCCCCGGCCATCTCCTTGGCGGCGGCCTTGGCCCGGCTGCGGGCCCGGTTCCAGTCGCCGCCCCCCAGCTTGGACAGCTTCACCGGCGTGTCCTCCCCGGCGCCGATGTATTTGGTCACCAGGTCCAGCTGGGTGGCGGGCACATAGAGGCTGTCCGTCCCGGCGTAGCATATCTTCACATAGTCCTTCTCGATGCCGTCCACGGGCATCTTGAAGATGCCGGCGAACCGGCCGATGCCGTGGGTCTCGTGGACCACCAGGTCCCCCACGGTCAGGTCCTCATAGGACCCCAGCCTTGCCCCGGCGGGCAGGGCGCGGCGGCGCCGGGCGGGCCGCAGGCCGCTCTTGGCGATCTGGGTGTCCGCCAGCACGGCCAGCTTCATCTGGGGGTACTCCAGCCCCGAGGACAGGCTGCCCACCGCCACGGCGCACATGCCGGGCTCCGGCAGCTTCTCCAGGCGGCTGTCGCTGTAGACCTTTTTGACGCCGTTTTCCCGCAGAATATCCTCCAGGGCCTTGGCCCGGCGGGCGTCCCCCGCCAGCACCACGCAGCGGTAGCCCTCCCCCTGCCAGTGGCGCACGTCCCCGGCGGCGGTCTGGCCGCTGCCGGCGTAGGAGGGCAGCTGCTTGGCCACGATGGCCATGGCGGAGCGCACCGTCATGGGGTACTGGCCCACGGTGAAGGCGTCGGCCATGATCACCGGCCAGTCCTCCAGCCGGGCCATGACCTCCTCCACGGTCAGGTAATACTGGGCCAGACGGCCCAGCAGCGTGCCACCCTCGATGAGCAGCCGCAGGTCCTCCGCCGCCTGCTTCAGGTAGTCCCGGCCCCGCTGGACGCACTTGCCCGGCTGGTCCAGCACCACCAGGGCATCCGGGGCTATGTAGTCCAACGCCGTAGCGAACTGGGGGTATATGAGAGCCATATACCGGTCCGCGGCGGTGAATTCGATGTGGTTTTCCAGGGCGTCCAGATCCGCGGCGATGTTCTGGCGCAGCTTTTCTGCGTCGAAGCGGGAGGCGTTTCGGTTGATGCGGCCATAGATGTCATGCAGCTGGCCGGTGAGGGCCGTGAGCCCACCCTCGGCCAGGGAGGGAAGGGTCTCCGCCGCCGGCAGCACCCGCAGGGACCGGATGTCCCCGGTGCGCCGCTGGCTGGAGGGGTCGAAGGCGTGCAGCTGATCCACCTCGTCCCCCCAGAACTCCAGGCGGGAGGGGGCCTCCGCCCCGGTGGACCACAGGTCCAGGATGCCGCCCCGATGGGCGAACTGGCCCGGCCCCTCCACCTGCACGGCGGAGCGGTAGCCCGCCCGGACCAGCCTGTCGATCATGTCCTCCGGCGCCATCTCCATGCCCCGTTTGACAGAAAAGGCCGCTCTGGCCATCACAGCGGGGGGCACGGTGCGCTGGAGCAGCGCGGCGATGGTCATGACCACCGGCGTGCCCGGCGCCTCACAGAGGCCGTCCAGGGCCCTCAGACGGCGCTGCTCGGCCTGGCGGGAGACGCCCTCGGAGGCGTAGAAGGTGTAGTCCCGGCCTGATATCACCGGCACCGTCTCCCCCAGGAAGGACCCCAGGTCCGCCGCCATGGTCTCCGCGGCGGTGTCGTCCGGGACCACCACGCACAGGGGACGGTCCGTCTTCTGCCGCATGGCCGCCGCCAGGTGGGCCCGGTGGATGGGCCCCAGGCCGGACACCAGGGCAGGCAGAGCGCCCCCCTCGACACAGTCGGGGAGGGTGCTCAGATTTTTGTTCTCCAATATGGAGAGGGTCAATGCGTTCACGTTCGATACCTCGCCGTTATTTTAATCCATCCCCCTTCCCGGCGCAAGAGCTTTTTTGGTCGTTTTTTCGGGACTTTTCCCTTCAAAACACAGTTGTATTATATATAATATTGTGTTATAATGAAATGCTTTTAAATCGGCGCAGAGAAACAGCAGAAAAGGCGGGGCGGAGCATGAATTCCTTGACCGATATATGGCAGAGCGTGATGGATAAGCTTGCGGAACAGCTCACGCCCACGGCCATCAACACCTGGTTCTCCGACTGCCGGCCCGTAGACCTGGAGGACCGGCGGCTGGTGCTCCAGACCACCTCCGATTTCAAGCGCAACATCATCAATCAGCGGTTCGGGGATACCATCAAAAAGACCCTGTCCGACATCTTCTCCTGCGACTTCGACCTGCTGATCCTGGTGGGGGAAGAGATGGACGAGTACAAAAGCCCCTCCCAGCAGGACGATCTGCCCGAGGCGCTGGCCTATACCTTCGACAGGTTCATCGTGGGCCAGTCCAACAAATTCGCCCACGCGGCGGCCCTGGCCGTGGCGGAGAACCCCGGAAAGGTATATAACCCCCTCTTCATCTACGGAAACTCCGGCCTGGGCAAGACCCACCTGCTGCTGGCTATCGGCCAGGCCATCCGGGAGAGGATACCCTCCACCAAGATCGGCTACGTGAAGGGCGACGACTTCACGAACGACCTGGTGACGTCCCTGCAGAACGGCACCATGGAGGAGTTTCGCCGCCGGTACCGGAACGTGGAGCTTTTTCTGGTGGACGACATCCAGTTCATCGCCGGCAAGGAGCGGACCCAGGAGGAATTCTTCCACACCTTCAACAACATCTACGAGGCCGGCCACCAGATCGTCATCACCTCTGACCGGCCGCCTCTGGAGATGGTAAAGCTGGAGGATAGGCTCCGCACCCGCTTTGAGGGCGGGCTCATGGCCGATATCCAGCCCCCGGACCTGGAGACCCGGATGGCCATCATCCGCAATAAGAGCGCCGGGCTTGGCCTGATGCTCTCGGACGAGATCGTGGCCTACATCGCCGACAACATCACAGCCAACATCCGCCAGATCGAGGGCGTGGTCCACCGGCTCACCGCCTACCGGGATATGCAGGATGACACCATCACCATCTCCAGCGTCCGCCGGGCCATCAAGGACGTGATACGCATCGGCGTTTACATCCCCACGCCGGAGGCCATCATCGCCGAGACGGGCCGGTACTACGGCATATCGGAAGAGGACATCCGGGGCCAGCGCCGGTCGAAAAACACCGCTATGGCGCGGCAGGTGTCCATGTACCTCATCCGCAGCCTGACGAACCTCTCCCTGGTTGACATCGGCGAGCAGTTTGAAAACCGCAACCACACCACGGTCCTGTCCTCCATCCGCAAGGTGGAATCCCTTATCAAGACGGACCCGGACACCGCCGCCTCCATCCGGGACATCACCTCCAACCTCAACTCCCGGAGCTGAAAGCGACAAACGGCTGTGGATGTGGAAAACCCATCGGTGCAAAACTCCGATCCGACACGCTTCGACTGACCCATGTTGAAAACCGCTTCACTTTTCAACATCGTTTTCCACACGGATTTTCCTTGTATATCAACCATTTGAGCCGCTTTTCCACATTTGAAACTTCTTACTACTAACTTAACTATTTTTATAAAGCTCCCTCGCTTGACAGATAGGAGGAACCGACATGAAATTTTCCTGTGAAAAATACCTGCTGCAGGCCGCCGTCAACATGGCCAGCCGCTGCGCGGCGTCCAAGAGCCCCATCCCCGCCCTGGAGGGCCTTCTCATCCAGGCCGGCGCCGGCGTGCGCGTCACGGGCTATGACCTGAAAAAAGGCATCTACACCAGCTTCCCCGCCGACGTGGCCGAGCCCGGTTCCATCGTGCTGAGCGCCAGGCTGTTCGGCGATATCGTCCGCTCCCTGCCGGACGGGGTGGTGACCGTGTATATACAGGACGGCATGACCGTGCGCATCGTCTGCGGCCCGTCCGACTTCTCCATCGTCGGCTCCGACAGCGGGGAATACCCCGAGCTGCCCGGCGTGGACAGGGAGAACTACATCGCCGTGCCCCAGAACATCCTGAGCAAGATGATCCGGCAGACCTCCTTCGCCGTCAGCGACAACGAGAGCCGCCCGGTGTACACCGGCGAGCTCTTCGAGGTCAAGGGCGAGCACCTGACCGTGGTGGCGGTGGACGGCTACCGGCTGGCCCTGCGGCGGGAGAAGGTGGAGTCCGGCCAGATGGAGGACTGCTCCTTCATCGTGCCCGGCGCGGCGCTGAACGACCTGGAAAAGCTCTGCGGCGACACCGAGGACCCGGTGGAGATCACCGTGGGCGCGAAGCACATCTCCTTCGCCCTGGGCGACACGGTGCTGGTGTCCCGGCGGCTGGAGGGGGAATTCCTCAACTACAGCAAGAGCATCCCCTCCGAGTTCTCCACCACCGTCCAGGCGGACCGGGACGAGCTCACCAAGGCGGTGAGCCGTGTGTCCCTCATCATCGACGAGCGGACGAAAAACCCCCTGCGGCTCTGCCTGGGGGACAGCGTCATCCGCATCCTGTGCACCACCGGCATCGGCCGGGGCGAGGACCAGTGCCCGGTGAAAGGCGCCGGGAGCCTGGAGATCGGCTTCAACAACCGGTACCTGCTGGACGCCCTGAAGGCCGCCCCGGCGGACGAGCTGAAGCTCTGCTTCAACAACGCCTCCTCCCCCTGCGTCATCCTGCCGGCTGACGGCAGCGACGGCTTCTCCTATATGATCCTGCCCGTGCGGCTGAAAGCGGGCGTATGAGGGTAGAGCGCATCGCCCTGTCCGGCTTTCGCAACTACGACGAGGAGACCGTATCCTTTGGACCGGCGGTGAACGTGATATCCGGCCCCAACGCCCAGGGGAAAACGAACCTACTGGAGGCGGTCTATCTCTTGACAGGGGCCCACAGCTTCCGCACCCGGTTCGATAAAGAGCTCATCGGCTTTGACTGTGATTGGGCCACCGTCCTCGCGGACGTGGATTCCGGGGGGCGCAGCCAGACCATCCGGCTGCTGTTTCGCCGGGGCCAGAGCCGCCAGGTGACGGTGAACGGCGCGAAAAAGCCCTCCAGCGCCCTGGCGGGGCTCATGACGGCGGTGTTGTTCTCCCCGGAGGACCTGTACCTCATCAAGGAGGGCGCCGCGGCCCGGCGGCGGCTCATGGACAACGCCATCAGTCAGCTGCGGCCCGGCTATGCCGCTATCCTATCCGACTTCAACAAGCTCTATGAAAATAAGACCCGCATCCTCCGGGATCAGCGGGAGAAACCCAGCCTCTTGACAGCCCTGGACGAATTTTCCGACGGTCTGGCGCGGTGCTCGGCCCGGATGATCCGCTACAGGGCTTCTTTCGCGGCCCGGCTGGCCAAGGCGGCGGCCCCCATCCACCGGGATTTCTCCGGCGGGAAGGAAGAGCTGTCCGTGGTGTATAAGACCGTAAGCACCGTCACGGACCCCCGGGCCCCGGCGGAGGTGATCTATGAGCAGATCATGGCCCACCAGCGGGCCCACCGGCAGGCGGAGCTGGCGGCGGGCCAATGCCTCACCGGCGCCCACAAGGACGATCTGGAGATATCCATCAACGGCCAGGCGGCCCGCTCCTTCGCCTCCCAGGGCCAGGCCCGGACCGCGGCATTGAGCATCAAGCTGGCGGAGCGGGAGATATTCAAGGCCGAGACGGGGGAGTACCCCGTGCTGCTGCTGGACGACGTGCTCAGCGAGCTGGACGGCGCCCGGCAGGAGTTCGTCCTCAACCGCATCGGCGGCGGCCAGACCCTCATCACCTGCTGCGAGGACGAGAACATCAGCCGCCGCACCGGCGGCCAGGTGTTCACGGTCCGGGACGGCCGTATCATGAGCCAATAAGGGGGGCCGTACGGTGTACCTGTATCTGGGCGGCGAGGCCGCCGTGGACACGGACCAGCTGGTAGGCATCTTCGACCTGGACAACACGTCCTGGTCCCACCTGACCCGCCAGTACCTGTCCCGGGCAGAGAGGGACGGCCTTTTGGAAAACGCCGCGGAGGACATACCGAGATCGTTCGCCGTTCTGACCGGCGGCGCCGTCATATTGACACAACCCACCGCGGCCACCCTGGCCCGGCGGATGGAAAACCAGGAGAGAACAAATGTCTGAGCTGAACGAGAAAGTCACACAGGAATACGACGCCTCAAAGATACAGGTCCTGGAGGGCCTGGAGGCCGTGCGCATGCGTCCCGGCATGTACATCGGCTCCACCTCCTCCTCGGGCCTGCACCATCTGGTGTATGAGATCGTGGACAACGCCATCGACGAGGCGCTGGCGGGCTACTGCGACCACATAGAGGTGGTCATCGAGCCTGGCGACGTCATCAAGGTCACCGACAACGGCCGCGGCATCCCCGTGGACATCCAGGAGCAGACGGGAAAGCCCGCTCTGGAGGTGGTGTATACGGTCCTGCACGCCGGCGGCAAGTTCGGCGCGGGCGGCTATAAGGTCTCCGGCGGCCTCCACGGCGTGGGCGCCAGCGTGGTCAACGCCCTCTCCGACTGGCTGGAGGTGGACGTGCACAAAAACGGGAACATCTACCACATGGCCTTCTCCCGGGGCGAAAAGACCGAGGACATGCGCATCGTGGGCAAGACCGACCGCACCGGCACGGTGGTCCGGTTCCACCCCGACCCGGAGATGTTCGACGAGACGGTCTACGACTACGAGACATTGCACGTCCGTATGCGGGAGCAGGCCTTCCTGAATGCCGGCCTTCGCATCTCCACGAAGGACGAGCGCCCCGGCAAAGAGGCCTTCGACGAGATGTACTACGAGGGCGGCATCCGGGAGTTCGTCACCTTCATCAACCGCAACAAGGCCCCGGTCCACGAGCAGGTCATCTACATGTCCGGCGACAGGTCCGACTCCACCGCCGAGGTGGCATTGCAGTGGAACGACAGCTACAACGAGGCCCTGGTGTCCTTCGCCAACAACATCCACACCCCCGAGGGCGGCATGCACGAGACCGGCTTCAAGACGGCCCTGACCCGGGTGCTGAACGCCTACGGCCACAAGGCCAAGCTCTTGAAGGACGACGAATCCCTCTCCGGCGAGGACGTCCGGGAGGGCCTCACCGCCGTCATCTCCGTGAAACTCACGAACCCCCAGTTCGAGGGCCAGACCAAGGCCAAGCTGGGCAACTCCGAGATGCGCACCCTGGTGGACGGCGTGGTCAGCGACAAGCTGGAGCAGTTTTTGGAGGAGAACCCCGCCGTGGGCAAGGCGGTGGTGGACAAGGCCATGACCGC
>CANQIH010000099.1 GCA_947624035.1 uncultured Oscillospiraceae bacterium
ACCATGCTGGTGCCCATCACCAACGGCGTGGACCTGACCTTCGTGGGCGGCGCCCACATCGGCTGCAAGTCCATCTACGTGCTGGCCGACAGCGACTATAACACCACCGAGGACCTGAAGGGCACCGCCATCTCCGTGCCCAACGGCATCGGCGCCTCCGACTACAACATCACCGCCCTGCTGCTGGACGCGGACGGCATCGACCCCCGCAATGACGTGGAGCTGACCCCCGTGTCCACCGACGCCTGCGTGGCCGCCATGGAGCGCGGCGAGATCTCCGGCGCCCTGCTCAGCGACACCTTCGCCTACAAGATGGTGCAGGAGGGCAAGCTCAAGTGCATCCGCTCCCTGCTGGACGAGGACTTCGCCGGCGACAACTGCTGCATCATCGCCATGAACCGCACCTTCGTGAAGGAGAACCCCGTGATCTCCAAGAAGATCGTGCAGGCCGTGCAGAAAGCCCACAGCTGGATGCGCAACAACATCGAGGACGCCGCGCAGAAGCTGATGGACCTGGAGCTGCTGGGCGACAACTTCGACATGAACGTGAAGGTCTTCAACGCCCTGCAGTTCGGCCTGGACCAGGAGTTCACCGGCGAGAGCCTGCACAAGGTGGTGGAGAAGTACATCCGCCTGGGCCTCATCGAGAAGATGGACGACGTGGACGCCGTCATGGATCTGGCCTGGACCCCCGTGCTGTAAAAAACATCAGTCCGTCACAGAGCGGGCGGAGAGGCGGGCGCATGCCTGCCACTCTGCCCGCGCCGGGAAAGGAGATAAGGAGAGACAATGGAGATCGTAAAGGACCTGCCGGAGGTATTCGAGCAGTTCGCGCAGCAGCGGAAGGACTCCTTCCTGGCGGTGAAGGAGCTGAAGGACCGGGGCGTGCCCGTGGTGGGCTCCTACTGCACCTATTTCCCCCAGGAGATCGCCACGGCCATGGGCGCGGCCACCGTGAGCCTGTGCTCCACCTCGGACGAGACCATCCTGGAGGCGGAGAAGGACCTGCCCAAGAACCTGTGTCCGCTCATCAAGTCCAGCTACGGCTTCGGCAAGACCAACAAGTGCCCGTACTTCTACTTCTCGGACGTGGTGGTGGGCGAGACCACCTGTGACGGCAAGAAGAAGATGTACGAGTACATGTCCCAGTTCAAGGACGTGTTCGTCATGGAGCTGCCCAACAGCCAGAGCGAGTCGGCGCTGCAGCTCTGGAAGGGCGAGATCCTGCGCTTCAAGGCCTACCTGGAGCAGAAGTTTGGCGTGACCATCACCGACGATGCCGTCCGGGAGGCGGTGAAGCTGCAAAACGCCATCCGCCGGTCCCTGAGCGGGCTGTACGGCGTGATGCGCCACGACCCGGCCCCCATCACGGGGTACGACCTCTTCAAGGTGCTGTACGGCAGCGGCTTCAAGCTGGACAAGACCGCCATCGCCCCGGAGGTGGACGCACTGACCGCCAGGATCGAGGCGGAGTACGCCGCCGGGAAGATGCTGGAGAAGCGGCCCCGCATCCTCATCACCGGCTGCCCCATCGGCGGCGCCACGGAAAAGGTGATCCGGGCGGTGGAGGACAACGGCGGCGTGGTGGTGGCCTATGAGAACTGCACCGGCGCCAAGGCCCAGGACCGGCTGGTGGACGAGGGTGCGCCGGACATCTACGACGCCATCGCCCGCCGGTATCTGGACATCGGCTGCTCGGTGATGACGCCCAACCCCAACCGGCTGGAGCTGCTGGGCCGCCTCATCGACCAGTTCCATGTGGACGGCGTGCTGGAGATGACGCTCCAGGCCTGCCACACCTACAACGTGGAGTCCCTGGCCATCCACCGGTTCGTCAGCGACGTGAAGGGCCTGCCCTACGTCAGCGTGGAGACGGACTACTCCCAGATCGACGTGGGCCAGCTCAACACCCGCGTGGCGGCGTTTTTGGAGATGTTCTGAGGACATACGGATAATGATAAGGACCCGCTTTTCACCTGGAAAAGCGGGTCCCTCGTATGTGGTTTATTTTCCCGCCGCCAGCAGCGCCGCGCCCAGGGCGCCGGCATAGCGGGCCTCCGGCGCGGACGTCACCGTCCGGCCCAGCCGCTGGCCCAGCAGATCCAGGAAATATCCGCACTGACACAGGCCGCCGGTCAGAAACACGGGCCTGTCCGCGTCCCGCAGCTTGGCGTACTCCTGGCAGACCTTTTTCGCCACGGAGTTGAGCACGCCCCAGGCGATGTTCTCCCTGGCCACCCCCTGGCCGGCCAGGGCCACAACCTCCGTCTCGGCGAACACCGTGCACAGGGAGCTGATCTCGATCTGCTCGGTCCGGCTCCGGGCCAGGCCGTCCAGCTCCGGGATGGGCACGTTGAGGCGGTTGGCCATGATCTCCACGAACTTGCCCGTGCCGGCGGAGCACTTGTCGTTCATGTAAAACTCCTCCACCCGGCCGTCCCGGCAGCTGATGACCTTGGTGTCCTGCCCGCCCACGTCGATGACGTTGACCGCCTCCCGGGAGAAGAGGGCCGCCGCGCCCCGGGCGTGGCAGCTTATCTCCGTCACCTGCCGCTGGGCGAAGGGGACCGCCCGGCGGCCGTAGCCGGTGGAGACGCACCGGGCCACCTCCGGGTCCACGCCCCGGCCGGCAAGCTCCCGCCGGATGTCCTCCAGCGCCTGCAGGCTGCTCCAGCCCGTGGGCAGCACGAAAAGCCCGGTCACCTGGCCGGACTCGTCCAGCACCGCCGTCTTGGAGCAGGTGGAGCCGATGTCGATGCCGATATAGTTCACAGCGCTGCCTCCCCTCCGCCGAGTGTCATAAATCTGCCAAATATTATAAATTATCCCCGGCCGGCTGTCCAATCGAGGGAGCCTATATATGCCCCTTCGGTTTATGTTTTTTCTATAATGATCATCTGATGGCGAAACGCCATAAGGCGTTGCGCCGAGCCGCTTTACGGCTCAGCAAAACAGCTGCGCTGTTTTGCCAGATATTCATTGTAATGAGCATCGCCTCAGGCCCGATTTGCAATCGCCGCTGTTTTGTGGTATGGTTATGGCACTATGAAAAGACGACTTTTTACGATCATCCTTTTGCTCACGGTGCTGGTCCTGTCCATGACGGGCTGCCGGGGCGGCGAGCCGGAGCCCACCCCCACCCCCGTGCCCACGGCCACGCCGGACCCCCATGAGGGGGAGGTGGCCGTGCCGGACGGCTTCGGCGGCACCCGCTGGGTGAAGGACGCGCCTGACCTGCGGCTGTTCCCCTATTACTACGACGACTTCACCGTCACGGACCAGATCCCCCAGTACAGCAAGGAGGGGCTGACCCTCCGCCGGGGCATCGACGTGTCCGAGCACCAGCAGGACATCGACTGGCAGCAGGTGGCGGCCTCCGGCGTGGAGTTCGCCATCATCCGCTGCGGTTACCGGACCTTGGAGCAGGGCGAGGTCCGCGAGGACGCCCGGTTCCGGGAGTACATCCAGGGCGCGCTGGACGCGGGCCTGGAGGTGGGCGTGTACTTCTTCTCCCAGGCCCTGAACATCGTGGAGGCCGCCGAGGAGGCGGTGTTCACCCTGCACTGCATCGAGGGGTACAACGTGACGCTGCCGGTGTTCTTCGACTGGGAGTTCATGGGCGCGGACTACAACGCCCGCACCGACGGCATGGACGGCCGGACCCTGACGGACTGCTGCCTGGAGTTCGCACACCTGGTCCGGGCGGGGGGCCATGAGCCGGGGATGTACTGCTACCTGAACCTGGCCTACGATACATACGAGCTCAACGACCTGACGGGCCTGACCCTCTGGATGGGCGACCCGGGCACCCGGCCCATCTTCTACTTCGACCACAGCTTCTGGCAGTACTCCTTCACGGGCACCGTGCCGGGCATCGAGGTGGACGTGGACCTGGACGCCATGTATATCCCCGTGGAGACCGGAGGCGCGGTGGGATGATCGTTCTGGATCAGAAGGACCTCACGAGCCAGGAGGGCATGGAGCGGGGCCTGGACAGGTACTTTGCCGACGTGCAAAAAAGCTGCGACGGCACCTTCAACGCCAGGCTGGACCCGGAGCTTATCAGCTGCGACTACGAGGGCCGGAGCCTGACCCTGCGCCTGGCGCTTTGTGACTGGATGGCCAATCCCGGCGGCGTCCTGCACGGCGGTATGTCCGCCGCGGCCCTGGACATGACCATGGGCGTTCTCAGCCGGTACTTCAGCGGCGGCGGCATGACCCCCACGGTGAGCATGTCCGTGAACTACCAGCACCCCGGCGTCATCGGCGGCCAGCTCATGATCCGGGCGGAGCTTATCAGCTGCGGCTCCACCCTCTGCCACGCCGCGGCCAGGGCCTGGATGGAGGACGCGCCGGAGCGCACCGTCTGCACCGGTACGGCGGTGTACTACACCGGCCGCCGGGACGGCGGGAAGTGATAATATGATATCGGGATGAGCGTCACCGCGCCCGGGGATATCCCCGGGCGCGGTTTTGTTGTATGGGTGCGCTGTTGGTCTGAAGTTTTGCCGTGCACAGGGGAGGTTTGGGTGCGGCGGCAGTCCGCGCCGTCAATCCTCCGTCCGGCTCTCCAGCAGGCCCCACAGGACCCAGAGCATGGGGAAGGTGAGCACCAGGGCCAGGCCGAAGAAGTCCTGGATGAGATAGCACACCATGGCCGCCCCCAAGGCAGGGAACAGGGCATTGCGCTTCCGGCGGCGGACCCAGGTGACCGCGGAGCAGCCGATGGCGGCCAGGTAGCAGCCCAGGCCCAGGACACCGTTATTCATGAGAAGGCCCAGGTAGGCGTTGTGGGCGTTGGTCACCGTCACGGTCTGGTTGCGCACATCGCTGTACCACTGGATGGCGAACCGCCGGGCGGCGGTGCCGGGCCCGGCCCCCAGCCAGGGCCGTTCCTGCCACAATGCCCAGCCCTGCTTCCAGATCTGGCCCCGGCTGGAGCCGAAGCTGTCGGACAGGTGTCCGTGGAGCACCTGGCTCATCTCGTAGATGGTGCCGCTCTGCCCCGGCCAGGACCACAGGACCACCAGGCCCGCCAGCACCAGCAGGATACACCCGGCGGCGGCCAGCTTGGCCTGCCGGTCCTCTCTCAGCACCACGGGCAGGGAGACCACGGCGCACCCGGCCAGGGCCAGCACCCCGGCGTCCACGTCGCAGGCCAGCAGCATCCCCACGCTGAGGGCGGCGGGCAGGAACAGGACCTTGTCCAGGGGCTTCCGGGACCGGGCGGCATATACCAGCGTCAGAGGCGCGGCCAGGCAGAGGAAGGCCGACAGCATCCCCACGTTGCCCATGGTCCCCAGAAACGCGCCGTTGTAGACGATATATTTGTCGTAATAATTCGTCCCGGCGGGGTAGAGGGAGAAGGGGTCCAGGCCGAACAGCTGCACCGTGGCGAGGGTACTGGAGAGGGCCGCGGCCAGGCCCATGGCCCAGACGTACCGCCGCCTGGGCCGGCCCAGCAGGGACACGCCGAAGAAGATGAGGCCGTACATCACCCAGGTCAGGTATCCGTCGTACCGGTTGGCGCCCATGAGGCACACGCTGCCGTAGTCCGACAGCAGGGCGGACAGGCCCCCCAGCGCCAGAAAGGCGCCCACCGCCAGGTGGACGGGCCGGACGTCCAGGCTGTACCGCTCCCCGGAGGCCAGGCCCATGAGCAGCAGCGCCAGGGTCACGGCGAACCACAGGCCCGTGGCAATGGCGAAGAACCAGAACTTGGACTTCGTGAGGGCGCTGTAGCCGTGGAAGCCCCAGAACAGGGGGAACAGGCCCAGCATGGCCAGTATATACTTGTCCGTGACCCAGCGGGCCCGGTCGAGATAGGGCATAGGAGCCTCCTTGTAGGTATCTTGCATCCGCCCCCTTCTGCCTCGCTTTGCTCGGCACCTCCCCCCAAGGGGAGGCAAGGGGCTTGGCAGTAGTCCGGCCCCCAAGGGGAGGCAAGGGGGTCTGGCGGTAGCTTCAAGTCATTGCCGCACCCCTCGGCTCCCCCTCGGGGGAGCTGGCGAGGAGCCCGCAGGGCGACGAGACTGAAGGGGAGAGAACCGGGACTGGAGGTGACTGGCAGCTTTCCCCCTACCGGCCGCCGCCTTTGGCGGCGGCCACCTCCCCGGGGTCCCCGCGCGGCACGCCTGCCGCGTGGGGAGAGGAGGCGCCGCGCTATATTCGAGCCCTGCCGCTTGCGGCGGGGGGAGACCTATAACGCGAGCGCCGACGAGGAGGCAAGGGGCCTGGTGGTTATCCAACACTATACATTATATACCAACCCGGGCGCATCCACAAGGGAACTTTCCGGCTTGTCCGCCAGCCGGTTTTGGATTGAAATTTATAAATACCCATGATATAATCTAATTTACTATATGTGGATATGTGTAACGCAAGGGCGCTCCCGGCAAGAATAGAGAGATACGGCGGCCGGGACGCAGACCAAAGGGGAACGTGACGCGTGGATAACTTTTATGCCCTCATCGCCCGGATGAAGAACATCGACCGCTGGGCGCTGATGCGCTCCGTGACGAGAGAGAACGTCCAGGAGCACAGCCACATGGTGGCCGTGCTGGCCCACGCCTTGGCAGTGATACGCCGGGACGTGTTCGGCATAGACTGCGACGTGAACGCCGTCACCACCGCCGCCATATACCACGACGCGGGGGAGATCCTCACCGGGGACCTGCCCACGCCGATAAAATATTATGACCCCGGCATCATGACCGCCTACCGGAAGGTGGAGGCGGCCGCGGCGGAGAAGCTTCTGGCCATGCTGCCGGAGGAGATGCGCCCGGCCTATGAGCCCCTGCTGGCGGAGCCGGACCCGGAACTGCGGCCCCTGGTGAAAGCCGCCGACAAGCTCTCGGCCTACATCAAGTGCATCGAGGAGCGGCGGGCCGGAAACGACGAGTTTTTGCAGGCCGAGCGGAAGAGCCTGGAGACCCTCCGGGGCTACGGTATGCCGGAGGTGGATTGGTTCCTGGAGAAGTTCATCCCCGCCTTCGAGCGGACGCTGGACGACCTGGGCACCATGGAGTACAGCGAACCGAAATTACAAATACCATCCGATAAGGAGTAACTAGCTATGCGTATGAAAGCTCAAGACAAGACCATGGAGAAGATCGTGGCCCTGTGCAAGAACAGGGGCTTCATCTTCGCGGGCTCCGAGATCTACGGCGGCCTTGCCAACTCCTGGGACTACGGTCCCCTCGGCGTTCTCATGAAGCAGAACGTGAAAAACGCCTGGTGGAAGAAGTTCGTCCAGGAGAGCCCCTATAACGTGGGCCTGGACGCCGGTATCCTCATGAATCCCCGGGTGTGGGAGGCCTCCGGCCACGTGACCAACTTCAATGACCCCCTCATCGACTGCAAGGCATGCAAGCGCCGTCACCGCGCCGACAAGCTCATCGAGGAGTGGGCCAAGGAGACCGGCACGGACGTGAACGTGGAGGCCCTGACCAACGACGAGATGGTGGATTACATCCGTGAGCACGGCATCCCCTGCCCCGGCTGCGGCGCCACCGACTTCTCCGATATCAAGAAGTTCAACCTGATGTTCAAGACCCACCAGGGCGTCACCCAGGAGTCCGGCACCGACGTGTACCTGCGGCCCGAGACCGCCCAGGGCATCTTCGTGGACTACAAGAGCGTGCTGCGCACCACCCGGAAAAAGCTGCCCTTCGGCATCTGCCAGATCGGCAAGAGCTTCCGCAA
>CANQIH010000100.1 GCA_947624035.1 uncultured Oscillospiraceae bacterium
TCTTCTCGGGCTCGGCCTGGGCTTTCTCGGCTTCGGCCTTGGCCTTCTCCGCCTCTTCCTTGGCCTTGAGGGCGGCGGTGTGGGCCTGGATCTTGGCCTTGGCCGTCTTGAAGGCGTGGGTCAGGTGGAGCCGGCCCGGGCAGATGTAGGTGCAGGCGCCGCACTCCACGCAGTCGGTGACGTTCAGCTTCTGCAGCATTTCGATGTCGCCCTTCTCCTCATACATGTACATGTAGATGGGCTGAAGGTTCATGGGGCAGGCCTGGATGCACTGGCCGCAGCGGATGCACACGGGGTCGTCCACGGTCTTGTCCTCGTCCTCGGCAAAGGCCAGCAGCGCGGCGGTGCCCTTGGCGCAGGGGACGTCCAGGTCGTACTGGGCCAGGCCCATCATCGGGCCGCCCATGATGATCTTCCAGGGCTCCTTGGCGAAGCCGCCGGTCTGCTCGAACACCCAGCGCATGGGAGTGCCCACGCGGACGCGCACGTTCTTGGGCTCGGCGATGGCGGAGCCGGAGACCGTGACCACGCGCTCGATGGCGGGCATGCCCTCGTAGCAGGCGCGGTACACGCTGTAGGCGGTGAAGGTGTTGAACACGGCGCAGCCCACCGCGGCGGGCAGGCCCCCGGGAGGCACCTCCCGGCCGGTGATGGTCTGGATGAGGGTCTTTTCAGCGCCCTGGGGGTACTGGCACTTCAGAGGCACCACGTCGATGCCCATTTCCTTGGCGCCCTTGAAGTTCAGCAGTTCGATGGCGAACTTCTTGTTCAGCTCGATGCCGAAGTAGGCGTGGTCCACCTTGCAGGCCTTCATGATGAGCTGGATGCCCTTCATGAGCTCCTCGGGGTGCTCCAGCATGGTGCGATGGTCGCTGGTTATGTACGGCTCGCACTCGGCGCCGTTGATGATGACGGTGTCCACCTTGCCCCAGCCGCTGGTGATCTTGAACGCGGTGGGGAACGTGGCGCCGCCCATGCCGACGATGCCGGCCTCGCGGATGATGTCCGCGATCTGCTCCGGGCTCTCCAGCGCCTCCGCGGGGGCGGGGAGCACGGTCTCGGCGGGGGTGTCCTTGAAGTCGTTCTCGATGACCACCGACGTCACCATATTGCCGAGGTTATTGAGCCTGGGCTCGATAGCCACGACCTTGCCGGAGACGGAGGCGTGGACGGGAGCGGAGACGGGGGCATTGGCCTCGCCGATCTTCTGGCCCAGCTTCACCTCGTCACCCACGGCCACCAGGGGCTTACAGGGCGCGCCGATGTGCTGGGACATGGGGATGACCACCTGTGCCGGCTGAGGGATGGTGGTTATCGCCGCTTCGTTGGCGGGTGCTTTTTTGTCGTTGGGATGCACGCCGCCATGGTGCTTAAAGAGCATGAGCATCACCTCTGCTTCAGAATTTTGAAACTATATTATATTAACACATTAATGTCTGGCTGTCTACAACAGATTCCCCCAAAAACCGCAATTTTCTGGCTCCAGCGTTGGACAAATCCCGCGCCCCGCTTGCCGGAAGAGGGCACATCTGGTATAATAAGGAAAACCATCCCGCATACAGCATATGAGCCGGCCTGCTGCCTTTATTATGAAAAGGAGGATATCATGTTTGACGAATACCCCCGCCCCCAGATGGAGCGGTCGTCCTGGCTGAACCTGTGCGGCCCGTGGGACTATGCCGTCACCCGGACGGCCTCTCCGCCGGAGCGGTGGGACGGGACCATCCAGGTGCCTTTCTCCCCGGAGGCGTCCCTGTCCGGGGTGAACAGGACGTTGAAGCCCGGGGAGTACCTGTGGTACCGCCGGACCGTCACCATGCCGGAGGGGGACAAGGTGCTGCTCCACTTCGGCGCCGTGGACCAGCGGGCCGTGGTGTGGTGCAACGGCTGGGAGGCCGGGTCCCATACCGGGGGCTATACCCCCTTCACCCTGGATATAACCGACACCCTGGAGGAGGACCGCCGGGCGGAGATACTGGTGGCGGTCCGGGACGACACGGACCAGTCCCCCCTGGCCCGGGGCAAGCAGAAGACCGAGCGGGGCGGCATCTGGTACACCCCCCAGAGCGGCATCTGGCAGCCGGTGTGGGCCGAAGCGGTGCCGGAGCGGTACATCAAGCGGCTGCGCATCGAGCCGGACCTGGACGCTGGGACCGTCACCGTCACCGCCGAGCCCGGCGGTACGGTCCATTTCCAGGGCCGGGAGTACGCCAGCGGCGTCCCCATCCCCGTGGAGGACCCCGTGCCATGGAGCCCGGAAAACCCGCACCTCTACGAGTTCACAGTCACCCTGGGGCAGGACTGCGTAAAAAGCTATTTCGCTCTGCGGAAATTCTCTGTATCAGACGGAAAGCTGATGCTCAACAATGAGCCCTACTTCCACAACGGCGTCCTGGACCAGGGCTATAACCCCGGCGGGCTCTACACCTGGCCGTCGGACGAGGCCATGGTGTACGACATCCAGCTGGCCAAGAGCCTGGGCTTCAACACCATCCGCAAGCACATGAAGGTGGAGCCCCTGCGCTGGTACTACCACTGCGACCGCCTGGGGATGCTGGTCTGGCAGGACATGCCCAGCGGCGGCGGGGCCTACCGGCCCGAGGTGATCGCCCTGCCGGCGGTGGGCCTGCACAAGGGCCTGGACGACAGCAAATACACGAAGTTCGGCCGGGAGGCCCGGCTGGGCCGGGTCCAGTTCGAGGCGGAGCTCCGGGAGATGGTGGACACGCTCTATAACTGCCCCTGCATCGCCATGTGGGTGCCCTTCAACGAGGGCTGGGGCCAGTTCGACGCCGTGCGCATCCGGGACCTGGTGAAGAGCTGGGATAAGAGCCGCACGGTGGACCACGCCAGCGGCTGGCACGACCAGGGCGGCGGGGAGACCCAGAGCCTGCACGTCTATTTCCGCAAGTACAAATATGAGCCGGATGCCGAGGGCCGGGCGGTGCTGCTGAGCGAGTTCGGCGGATACAACCTGCGTGTCGACGGCCACACCTTCAACGACAAGGACTTCGGCTACAGCAAATGCCGCAGCGCAGCCGCCCTGGAGAAGAAGCTGCGCAAGCTCTACGAGACCGAGATCGCCCCGGCCAAGGCCGCCGGCCTGGCCGCCGCCATCTACACCCAGCTCACGGACGTGGAGGACGAGCTCAACGGCTTTGTCACCTACGACCGCCAGGTCGTGAAACTCCCCCCGGAGACTGTGCGGGAGATCATCGCCGGTGTGTGAGGGTGCGGTAAGTTGAAGTTGCCACCGAGCTAGCGGCCCCCTCGTCGGCGCACGCGTTGTAGGTCTCGCTTCGGGGCAAGCCCCAAAGCTCAAGTACAACGCGGCTCCTCCTCCCCCCACGCGGCAGGCGTGCCGCGTGGGGACCCCATAAGGGGCTGTCGCCGCTGAAAGCGGTGACTGGGGGAGAGTTTATAAATATCTCTCCCTCCGTCGCGGCTGTCGCCGCGCCACTCCCTCGTCAGAGGGAGGCATTGGTGCGCCGCCGTCCAGGTCTCCACCGCACCCCTTGCCTCCCCTTGGGGGGGGGGATGGTCCAGTGCCGACCCCCTTGCCTCCCCTTGTGGGGAGGTGCCCCCGAAGGGGACGGAAGGGTGAAAGGTCAGCAAACTGCCCTCTCCCGGGTCCCCCTTCAGTCTCGTCGCCCGGTGGGCTCCTCGCCAGCTCCCCCGAGGGGGAGCCGAGGGGGCTGGTGCTTATCCAGGGTCCCCGCGCGGCACGCTTGCCGCGTGGGGAGAGGAGGCGCCGCGCAATAGGTCAGGGCCCGGTGTTCACACCGGGCCCTGACCTATTGCCGCGTGCGCCGACGAGGGGGGCTTTTTTCTATCTTGTCTCCGCCCGCAAAAAATGCTATGATAAATCGTCTTATTATGAACATCTGTTAGGAGCCTTGCCATGTATACACGCCGTGAGATCACCAGCCAGGAGCGCCTTCAGCAACAGGCATACTGCGAGAAGGTCAAAGCCGCTATATCCGCCCGCCCCCACTACGCCGCGGTGGACACCTACGGCTGCCAGCAAAACGAGTCTGACAGCGAGATCCTGCGGGGCTGGCTGGCCGAATGCGGCTACCTCATCACGGACGACATGGACCGGGCGGACCTGGTGGCCGTGAACACCTGCGCCGTGCGGGAGCACGCGGAAAAGCGGGTGCTGGGCAACGTGGGCGCCCTGTCCCACAACAAGGCAAAAAACCCGGAGCTCATCGTGTGCGTGGGCGGGTGCATGACCCAGCAGCCCACGGTCCGGGAGAAGATCAAAAAGTCCTACCCCGTGGTGGACCTGGTGTTCGGGCCCCACGAGGTGTGGCAGTTCCCGGAGCTTCTGTGGCAGACCATGGAGCGCCGGGGCCGCCGGGGGAGCCGCCGCCGTCTCATCGCCGCGGATCCCTCCGAGGGCGTGGTGGCCGAGGGCCTGCCCCGGCAGCGGGACAGCGCCGTGAAGGCGTGGCTGTCCATCATGAACGGGTGCGACAACTTCTGCTCCTACTGCATCGTGCCCTATGTCCGGGGCCGGGAGCGCAGCCGCCGCCCGGCGGACATCATCGCGGAGGCGAAGGAGCTGGTGGCCGCGGGCTATAAGGACATCACCCTCCTGGGCCAGAACGTGAACAGCTACGGCAAGGGCCTGGAGGAGGGCGTGGACTTCCCGGACCTGCTGGCCAAATTGGACAGGATACCCGGGGACTATGTGCTCCGGTTCATGACCAGCCACCCCAAGGACGCCACGGAAAAGCTGTTCCGGGTGATGGCCGAGAGCGAGCACTGCGCCCACCACATCCACCTGCCCCTCCAGTCCGGCTCGGATCGGATATTGAAGGAGATGAACCGGCATTACGACCGGGCCAAATACTTGGAAAAGGTGGCCCTGGCCCGGCAGTACATGCCGGACCTGGTGCTGACCACGGACATCATCGTGGGCTTTCCCGGGGAGACCGAAGCGGATTTCGAGGACACCCTCTCCCTGGTGGAGCAGGTGCGGTATGACGCCATGTTCACCTTCATCTTCTCCCCCCGGACCGGCACCCCGGCGGCAAGCATGCCGGACCCGGTGACCCGGGCGGAGAAGCAGGTCTGGTTCGATAGGCTCCTGGACGCGGCCAACCGCATCTCCGGGGAGAAGCACGCCGCCTACGTGGGCCGCACCTTCCGGGTGCTGGTGGACGGCGAGACCGGCCAGAGCCCCTATAATCTGTCCAGCCGCACCAAGGGCGGCCGCCTGGTCCACCTGGCCGGGGACCCGTCCCTGGTGGGCCGGTTCATAGACGTGAAGATCACGGACAGCACCACCTGGGCCCTGTACGGGGAGCTGGCGTAGCCATGCGTTTCACATATTGCCCGGTATGCGGGCAAAGGCTCGCCCTCCGGGACCGGGGGGACGAGGGCCCGGTGCCATGGTGCGAGAACTGCGGCCGGTCCTGGCACGACAGCTTCACCGCGGCCATCATCGCCGCGGTGGTCAATGAAGATAACGAGGTGGCCCTGCTGCGGCAGGGCTATATCGCCGAGAGCACCTGGGTGTGCGTGTCCGGCATCATGCGGCCCGGGGAGTCCGCCGAGGAGACGGCGGCCCGGGAGATACAGGAGGAGCTGGGCCTCCCGGTGCGGGAGCTCACGTACATGGGCAGCTGGCCCTACCCCCGGAAGGACATGCTGATGCTGGGTTTCATGGCCCTGGCGGACAGGGCGCCCCTCCGGCTGTCCGGCGAGGTGGACGCTGCCCGGTGGGTGTCCTTCGCGGAGGCCCCGGCCCTCATCCGGCAGGGGTCTGTGGCCTGGCAGCTGGTGAACGCCTCCATCGCCCTGCGGACGGGTGCCGGGGCCGCGCCGCTGTGCGGGGACATCCGGTATCTCACGGAGCGGGCCCTCTGGGAGACGGAAAACCTCATCCGCTGCGTCCCGGACGAGCTGTGGGACAAGCGGTATGACGAGCTGCCCATGTGGAAGTACATATACCACACGCTCTACTCCATGGACCGGTGGTATATAAATCCCGCCGACCCGGACTACCGGGACCCGCCCTTCCACCGGGAAGGCCTGGCGGACCTGAACGCGGTGCCCGGCCCGGAGCGGGTGGACCGGGCCCAGATGGAGGGGTATTTCCAGGCGATTGCGGAGAAGCTGCGCCGGTACGCCGCCGGGCTGAGGGACGTTGACCTGGCCGAATGTCCGCCCGGGTGCGACATGAGCCGGTTCCGGCTGATATTGGGGCAGTTCCGGCACTGGCACCGGCATATGGGCCTGGTGTACGGCTTTCTGGTGGAGGACACGGGCCGGTGGCCCTATGTGCTGAACATGCTGGGAGAGTACCCCAAGGACCCCATGCCGAATTTCTACCCGTGAGGGGACCACGGCGAGGGCGGCTTGGATGCGGCGATCGTCCAAGTCACCGCCAAACCATTGGCCCCCTCTGACGAGGGGGCTGTCAGCGAAGCTGACTGGGGGAGAGACTTTAAATATCTCTCCCTCCGTCGCGGCTTCGCCGCGCCACCTCCCTCGTCAGAGGGAGGCTTGGGTGCGATGCTTATCCAAGGCTCCTGCAAAGAACTCCACATATCATCAAGGAGGAGATATCATGAAGCTCATCACATACATCCATGACGGCGCGGAGCGCGTGGGCGTGCTGACGGCGGACGGCGCTGCTGTGCGGCCCCTGCCCTTTGACAGCATGCAGGCCCTCATCGAGGCGGGCCGGGGGGCTCTGGACGAGGCCGTGCAAGCGGCAAATGACCCCGTGCCCCTGGCCGGCGTGACGGTGCTGGCCCCCATCCCCCGGCCAAGGCAGGACGTGATATGCCTGGGCATCAACTATGCCGCCCATGCCGTGGAGGCGGACCGGTACGATAAGGCCCTGGCCAAGGAGCGGCCCGAGACCATCTACTTCTCCAAGCGGGTGACCGAGGCCCCGGGGCCGGACGGCTTCATCGACAGCCACCCGGGCCTGGTCCAGCGGCTGGACTACGAGGCGGAGCTGGCCGTCGTCATCGGCCGGACCGCGAAGGACGTCCCGGCGGAGCGGGCGGCGGACTATATCTTCGGCTACACTGTGCTGAACGACGTGTCCGCCCGGGTGCTGCAGACCGCCCACAAGCAGTGGTATTTCGGCAAGAGCCTGGACGGTTTCACGCCCATGGGCCCCTGTATCCTCACGGCGGACGAGGTGGCCTTCCCCCCGGCGCTGGCCATCTCCTGCCGGGTCAACGGGGAACTTCGACAGCGCTCCAACACCAACTGCCTCATCACCGGCGTCGCGGACATCATCGCGGAGCTTTCCGCCGGCATGACGCTGCTGCCCGGCACCATCATCGCCACTGGTACCCCCTCCGGCGTGGGCATGGGCTTCGACCCGCCCCGGTTCCTCAAGCCCGGCGACGTGGTGGAGTGCGAGATCGAAAAGATCGGCGTGCTGAGAAATACGGTGAAGTGATGGCCGTTGGCACGGCGGCGACGCCCTGGCGGGAGACCTGTGACCCCTTCGCCCTGCCCATGACGGCCTACCGCGTGGAGCGGGTGCTGGACTATCCCCACGCGGGCAACGACGTGTTCCACGTGGCGGGTACGCCGTGTAACGCCTACATAAAGGCGGAGCGGCAGGCCGGCGCGGACGTGAAAAACGAGATCGCTGTGCTGCGGTCCCTCCCTTATGACAAAACGCCCC
>CANQIH010000101.1 GCA_947624035.1 uncultured Oscillospiraceae bacterium
GAAGCCGCGGCCACCAGCGGCACCTGCGGCCCTAACCTGAAGTGGTCCCTGTCCGCTGACGGCACCCTCACCATCTCCGGCACCGGCAAGATGGACGACTATTTGGGAGGCATGCCGCCATGGAAGGACTATACTTCTGAATCACTGGCCAGTTCGATCAAGAAGGTCGTGATCGAGAGCGGCGTCACCACCATCGGCGACGTCGCGTTTGCTGACTTACCGAACGTGACCAGCATCGAGATCCCCGGCACCGTGACCTCCATCGGCCAGGGCGCTTTCGAGATCTGCACCTCCCTGACCAGCATCGTCATCCCCGAGGGCGTCACCACCATCGGCGATTCTGCGTTCCTCCACTGCATATCCCTTGAGAGTGTCACTCTTCCCAATTCGCTCACGTCCATCGGCCAGAGCGTGTTTGTTGACCCGTTAGGTCCGGGAGATCCGAATGATGTCCCCTGGTACAACAAGCTGATGGAGAACGAGACGGCGGTCGCGGGCCCTGTCCTGTTCAGCTACACCGGCAGCGCCGCGTCGTTCACCGTTCCCCAGGGCGTCAAGGTCATCGCGCCCAATGCGGTCTTCAATGAAAACCTGACCAGCGTCACCATCCCCGAAGGCGTCGTCTTTGTGGGCACGTTTGCCTTCGTGTGCCCCGCGCTCACCAGCGTGGACCTCCCCAGCTCTGTCTCGTCCATCGGGTACAATGCGTTTGGGCAGTGCGAGAAGCTGCAGACACTCACCATCCGCAACCCCAAGTGCGCCATCGGCGTATCTGTGTTTGGCGACGGCGAACCCGTTGCACCGGAGACCGCGACCATCCACGGCTATGCCGGCTCCACCGCGGAGGCCTACGCCAAGGAATACAACATCAAGTTCGCCGTCCTTTCCGGCGGCACCACCCCCACCCCCACTGTCAAGAAAGGCTGGGTCACCGAGGACGGCAAGAAGTATTACTACCAGAACGGCGAGAAGCTGAAGGGCGTCTGGGTCATCGGCGGCAAGCGGTATTACTTCTCCGTGAAGGACGGTGCGATGCTCAAGGGCCTTGTGACCGTGGACAACAAGGGCACCAAGCGGTACTTCTCCGTGAAGACAGGCGAGCAGCTGGTGGGCCTTGTGACCACGGACAACAAGGGCACCCAGCGGTACTTCTCCACCAAGGACGGCCATATGATGAAAAATGGCTGGGCCAACTGCGGCGGCGGCAAGCAGGTCCAGCTGGACAAGAACGGCGTCGTTATTGCAAAGAAGGGGTTCTGAGAGCCCGGCAAGGGAAGGAACCAATATGGACACCGCGCCTGGGAGACCAGGCGCGGTGTTGTTATATTATAGCTGAAGCTGAGGCTTGGATGTCCCATTCAGGCCTGGCGCACTGCCAAGCCCCTCGCCTCCCCTCAAGGTGAATTGCCTTCGTGCCCGAAGGGGGCGAAGGCAAGAGAAGGCGGCCTGGGCCGTGAGGGGAGGTGCCCATGGGGTCCCCAAAGGGCACGCTTGCCCTTTGGGGAGAGGAGGCGCCGCGCAATATTCAGGGCCCAGCACGAAAGCTGGGCCCTGACCTATGGAGCGTGCGCCGACGAGGGCGGAAGGGTGAAAGGTCGGTGAACTGCCCTCTCCCAGGCCCCCTTCAGTCTCGTCGCCCGCAGGGCTCCTCGCCAGCTCCCCCGAGGGGGAGCCGAGGGGGCTCGGTGGTCCCTTCCGGACTTGGCACCCCTACTTGAATAACCCCCCGCCCGGTTATATAATATCCTCAGCATGAGCATAGGAGGACCAGAGCTATGAAAAAGCGTATCCTGTCCCTTCTGCTGGCGGCGCTGGCCGCCCTCGCCCTCTGCGCCCCAGCACTGGCCTCCGGGGAACCGGCGGCCGACGCGCCCGATCTGACCGCCAGGACCGGCTCCTGCGGCAAGGGCGTCAGCTACAGCATCTCCGACGACGGCACCCTCACCATCTCCGGCCAGGGCCGCATCGACGAGAACGTCTTCTTCTCCGGCAGCATCACGAAGCTGGTCATCGAGCCCGGCGTCACCTATCTGGCGTCGGCCTTTGAGCGGTGCTCCCGCCTCACCTCCATCTTCATCGATTCCGACCTTGATGACATCCCCGCGCCCTCCCTCCCCAACGATAACCCCTCCCTGCCCTTCGAGGGGGTGGGCCAGCGCAGCGCCAGCCTCACGGTGACCTTCGGCAGCCACGTGACCCACGTGCCCAGCTACCTCTTCTACTCCCCGGACGCCGGCGAGTTCAGCGAGACCCGGGCCATGGTCACCGAAGTGGTGCTGGGCCCCAACGTCCGGTCCGTGGGGGAGAACGCCTTCTGCAACTGCACCGCCATCAGGAACGTGACGGTGCAAAACCCCAGCTGCCAGCTCTACACCTATCAGGGCGGCAGCCTTGAGCCCAACACCTTCTTCGGCGACGAGGCCAAGGCGGTCATCCACGGCTGGCCCGGCTCCACGGCGGAGACCTACGCCAAGTTCATGGGCTACGCCTTCCGGCCCCTGGAGACCGGGCCCCAGCCCACCGCCGCCCCGCAGAAGGACGGCCTGGTCACCGGCGGCGACGGGCGGCAGTACCTCTATTCCGGCGGCGTGATGCTCCACGGCCTGCACACCGTGGGCGGCGCGGACTACTACTTCTCCGTCCAGGACGGCCACCTCATGAAGGGCGGCATCGTCCGGGCAGGCGGCGGGCTGCGCTACTTTTTGGGCAGCGACGGCCGGGTGGCCCGGGGCCTCGTGACCGACGGCGGGAAGCAGTACTACGCCAGCGCCAAGGACGGCCACCTCATGAGTGGCGGCTGGGCCCGCATCGGCGGCGGCCGCCAGGTCCAGCTGGACGGCAGCGGCGTGGTGATCGCCAAAAAGGGATTCTGATAAAAACATAGCAAGAGCCCGGGACTCCTCCCGGGCTCCGCTTTTTGGTATTCTGCATAGGGCTGGATGACCGTCAACCCCAAGCCTCCCTCTGACGAGGGAGGTGGCTTGGCCGCCAGGCCAAGACGGAAGGAGAGATTCAAAACTACATTTTTCTCTCCCTCAGTCAGCGCTGATGGCGCTGACAGCCCCCTCGTCAGAGGGGGCCATTGGCATAGCAGAAGCTATCAATTCCCGCCGCGTCCCTCACCCTGGCAGCAGGCCGTATTTCTCCTTCAGGGTCAAGATCCGCAGGACGCTCTCGTCCAGGCGGGCCATGCTCAAGCTTCCGTCCCGGGCCGCCGCCAGCACGGTCTGGAAGGCCTCCACCGGGTCCCGGGGCAGCAGCAGCACGTCCGCCCCGGCCTCCAATGCCAGCAGGGCCGCCTCCCCGGAACCGTAGCTGTCCGTCACCGCGCCCATGCTCAGGCTGTCCGTCACCACCACGCCGCCGTAGCCCAGCTCATCCCGGAGCTTTCCCTGGATCATCTGCCGGGACAGGGAGGCAGGCAGGCCGTCGTCCGTCACGTTGGGGGCGGTGATGTGGGCCGCCATGACCATGTCCGTCCGGTCCAGGGCCGCCGCGAAGGGTATGAGCTCACAGCCCAGAAGCTCGTCCCATGTCTTGGACACGGACACATAGCCCGCGTGGGTGTCGCCGGTGGTGTCCCCGTGGCCGGGGAAGTGCTTGACACACCCCATGACCCCGGCGGCGTGCAGGCCGTCCAGGGCGGCGGGGACCATCTCCGCCGCCAGGGCCGGGTCGCTGCCAAAGGCCCGGTCGCCGATGACCGTGTTGCCGGGGTTGGTGTTCACGTCCGCCACCGGGGCGAAGTCCAGGTTGAATCCGTAGCCCGTCAGGTATGTGCCGATGGTCAGATAGGCGGCGTAGGCGTTGGCGCTGTCACCGGCGGCGCCCACATCGCCCATGGGACCCACCTGGGGCACGTCAAAGCCGGAGGCGTTGGCCACCCGGGCCACGGAGCCCCCCTCCTCGTCCACGGCGATGAACAGCGGCGTCCGGGACGCGGCCTGCAGGGCGTTTATGAGCGAGCGCACCTGGTCCGGGGTCTGGATGTTGCCGCTGAAAAGGCACACCCCGCCCACGGGATAGGCGGCGAGGCCGGCGCGCATCTCCTCTGTGAGCTCCGTCATGCTGCTGCCCGCCCAGCTCTCCACGTCCCCCTCGAACTGGGCCGTCCAGAGCTCCTCGGGCCGGACGATGAATAGCTGGCCTACCTTTTCCTCCAGGCTCATGGCCGCCAGGGTCCGCTCCGCCAGGGTGGGGGTGGGCGTTGGCTCTGGCGTGGGCTCCGGCGTGGGCTCGGGGGTAGGCACGGCGGTGGGCTCCGGCGTCACGGCGGGCGCCGCCGTCTCCGCGGCAGGCGCCGGCCCGCCCGCGGGGCGCATGGCAAAGGTGGTCATGGCGGCCACGAAGGCCAGCATGACCAGCGCCAGAACGATCTTCAAAAGGCGCTTCATCCTTTGCACCCCTCACTTTCGCTGCCATTATTCTGCGGAAATTATAGTTTCCCGCCGCCGGAAAGTCAATCCGGTCCCGCCTGGGACCGCGGGAACAGTTGACTTTTTCTTTACGAATTTTTATAATCACTGTATGAAATACCCGATGCGGCCTTTTTTCGACCGTCATCTCATGACAGGAGGGTCCAACATGAAATACTGCTTCCATTGCGGTCAGCCCCTGGCAGACGACGCTGCCTTTTGCAGCAAGTGCGGCGCTCAAATGCCCGCGGCGCCGGCCTCTCCCCAGCCGATCCCACAGCCGGTCCCACAGCCGGTCCCCCAACAGTTCTCTCAGCAGGTCTCCTATCAGGTCCCTCAGCCGGCGGCGCCTGTCCCGGAGCCCGGGAAGAGATCCCACAAGAAGGCCGTCATCCTCTCTGTGACCGGTGTCCTGGTGGCGGCGCTGGCGGTGGCGGGCATCGTGGCCTGGCGGTTTTTCTCCTCCCCGCGGAGCAAGTTCCTCTCCTATCACGCCGGCTTCCTCTCCCACCGTATCGCCGAGCCCCTGGAGGCCTATGCCGCCAGTCTGGAGGGCGCCTCCCTGGACACGGACCTGACGGTCACCGCCGGCTACAGCGGCGAGGGCAGCGAGTACATCACCCCTTACCTGGACGGCACGTCCCTCTCTCTGGACCTGAAGGCCAGCGAGGACGACGGCCTGGTGGCCGGCGCCTCCCTGGAGCTGATGGGCCGCCACATCCTCAGCGGCTGTTTCACCTTCAACGACGGCGTGCTGGGCGTCTACCTGCCCGACCTGAGCAGCAGCTACTATGTGGCCGACCTGGAGAGGATGATCTACAACCTGACCGGCACCCAGGTGGAGCTGCCGGACGTCAAGGCGCCCGACATATCGGAAAAGCAGCTGCAGGAGCTGGCCGGGAGCTTCGGGGAGATACTGCTCCCCCTGTTCGACGACGGCAACTTCCAGGCGGAGCGGAACGTGGCCGTTGAGCTCAGCGGCCTGGGGCAGAGCGCCACATGCACCGTATACTCCTTCCGGCCCCAGGCGGCCAAGGTGGAGCAGGTCTGCCTGGACCTGGCCGCCGCTCTGGAGAGCGACCAGCAGCTGCTGGATGTCTTCAGCGAGTACATAAGCTCGGTGAACTCCCTCTACGCGGCCGCGGAGGGCGGGAGCGCGCCTCTCAGCGCCGGAGACATGCTGCGCCAGGCCGCCGCCTCCCTGCGGGCGAACGCCCACGACTTCGCCCAGGAGCTCTGCGTCGAGGGCGGCGCGGTCTGGGCCCTGGCCGCGGAGGGCGGCGAGGTGCGGCAGATCTCCCTCACCATCGACGGTGACAGCCTGGTCTTTGAGACCGGCGGCAGCGACAAGGACGGCCGGGAGGACGTGCTGTACACCACCTGGACCTACAACGGCGAGACGAAAAACGAGGACGTCTACCGCTGCTCCTATACCCGGACGGGCCATGCGTTCGCGGGGACCATGAGCCTCTACGACGGCTCGTATGCCTATCTGACCCTGGACTTTGACGCGGACCTGGACAGCCTGTCCCCCCTGCTGATCCCCTGCGGCAGCTACGCCCTCGCCGCGGACGGCGACAGCGCCGCCAGCCTGACCGTCACGTCCGACGGCAGCGACGGCGCGGACCATGAGCTGTCCATCGCCATCGACCCGGGCTATTCCGACGACCGGCTCCGCCTCTCCCTGCACGCCAGCGGCACGAGCAGCGCCGCGGTCCCCTCTGTGGCCCCCGTGGACGTCACGGGCTACAGCGAATATGAGCTGGAGGACATCATCACAGACATGGAAAACGCGCTGGAGGACAGCCTGGAATCGGCCATCCTCTCCCTGATGTACTGAAAAAGCACAACGAAGAGCCGGCGGGCGCTGCCCGCCGGCTCTTTCACTTTCCTCTTTTATCCCAGGCCCAGCAGCAGGCCGATGACCCGGACCACCAGGGCGGCCACCCAGGCGACGGCGCACTGGACCACCACCACGCCGGCGGCCCACTTTCCGCCCAGTTCCCGGCGCACGGCGGCCACCGCCGCCACGCAGGGGGTGTACAAAAGGCAGAACACCAGAAGGCTCCCGGCGGCCAGGGGCGTCAGGGCCCCGGTGAGGGCCGCGCCGCCAAAGAGCACCGACAGGGTGGACACCACGCTCTCCTTGGCCAGAAACCCGGTGATGAGGGCCGTCAGGATGCGCCAGTCCCCCAGGCCCAGGGGGGCCATGGCCGGCGCCAGCAGCCCCGCCACCGTGGCCAGCATACTGCCCTGGGAGTTCGCCACCACGTTCAGCCGGAAGTCGAAGTGCTGCAAAAACCAGATGACGATGGTGGCCACGAAGATGATGGTGAAGGCCCGCTGGAGGAAGTCCTTGGCCTTGTCCCACAGCAGCCGCAGGACGTTCCCCAGCCCCGGCATCCGGTAGTTGGGCAGTTCCATGACGAAGGGCACCGCCTCCCCCTGGAACAGGGTCCCCTTCATGAGAAAGGCCATGCCGATGCCAAGCGCGATGCCCAGCACGTAGAGCCCGATCATGATGAGGGCCCGGTGGGACGGGAAAAAGGCCGCGGTGAAAAAGCCGTAGATGGGCAGCTTGGCGCTGCAGCTCATGAAGGGCGTCAGCAAAATGGTCATCTTCCTATCCCGCTCCGAGGGCAGAGTCCGGGTGGCCATGACGCCGGGGACGGTGCAGCCGAAGCCCAGCAGCATGGGCACGATGCTCCGGCCGGACAGGCCCAGCTTGCGCAGCAGCTTATCCATGACGAAGGCCACCCGGGCGATGTACCCGCTGTCCTCCATGATGGAGAGGAAAAAGAACAGCGTCACGATCACGGGCATGAAGCTCAGCACCGTGCCCACGCCGGTGAAGATGCCGTCGATGACCAAAGAGTGCAGCACCTCCCCCGCCCCCAGGGCGGCCAGGCCCCGCTCCGCCAGCACGGCCAGGGCGCTGATGCCCCGGTCCAGCAGGTCCTGGAGGTACGCGCCGATGACGTTGAAGGTGAGCCAGAACACCACCGCCATGATGCCGATGAAGCAGGGGATGGCGGTGTACTTGCCTGTCAGCACTTCATCTATTTTTGCGCTGCGGGCCCGCTCGCGGCTCTCGTGGGGCTTCACCACCGCGGCGGAACACACGTCCTTGATGAAGGTGAAGCGCATGTCCGCGATGGCGGCGGCCCGGTCCATGCCGCTCTCCGTCTCCATCTGGCATATGATGTGCTCCAGCATCTCCCGCTCGTTCTGGTCCAGGG
>CANQIH010000102.1 GCA_947624035.1 uncultured Oscillospiraceae bacterium
GGGCGGAGCCCCGCCTCAAATGGGATCATAAGCCGGCAAATGCCCGCATTTGCGCCGCGCAGCGGCAGTATTTCATGACGGCTTCGACGGCAGGAAATACTCGGCTTTCAGGCTGTCAAAGAGCCGTCTTTGACAGCCTGAGCATAGAAAACGCCCGCCGCAAAGCCTTGCGGCGGGCGCGTTCATCAAGTCGCGGCGTCAGAAGCCGAAGCCCCCGAAGAACTGCCGGAAGAAGTCGTCCAGGTCCCCGTAATCGTAGCCGAACTGCTGGCCGGACTGTTCCTGGGGCGTGTCGTCCACGGGGGGCTCGCTCTCCCCCAGGGTGACCGCCAGGTCCACGGTCTGGCCGTTCCGCCAGACGCTGACGGTGACGGCGTCGCCCACGGCGTAGGTCCGCAGGATAGCGCTCAGCTCCGTGCGCCCGGCCACCTCCTTGCCGTCGATGGCGGTGATGATGTCGCCCTCCCGGATACCGGCCTGGCCGGCGGGGCCTCCGGCGGTGACGGCTTCGACATAGGCCCCCGGCGCCATGCCGTACCGCTCCGCCACGGAGGCGGGCACGGTCTGGGACGTGATGCCCATGTCGGCCCTATCGGTGACGTAGCCGTGCTCCAATATCTGGTTCGCGATATGGGCCGCGTCGTCGATGGGGATGGCGAAGCCCAGGCCCTCCACGCCGGTGGCGCTGGTCTTGGCGGTGACCACGCCCACCACCTGCCCGGCGGCGTTATACACCGGCCCGCCGGAGTTGCCGCTGTTCACGGCGGCGTCGATCTGGAACATGTTGATGGCGCCGGTGCTGTCCTCGGTGGTGATGGCCCGGTCCATGGCGGACACGATGCCGGTGGTCATGGTGTAGTTCAGCTCGCCCAGGGGGTTGCCCACGGCGTAGACCACCTGGCCCACGGTGAGGCTGTCCGTGTCGCCCAGCTCCGCGGGGGTCAGGCCCGCGGCGTCGATCTTCAGCACGGCGATGTCGTTTTCCTTGTCGTAGCCCACCAGCTCCGCGGTGTACTCCGAGCCGTCGTGCAGCAGCACGGAGATGTCATAGCCGCCCTGGCGGGCGTCCTCGATGACGTGGTTGTTGGTGAGGATATAGCCGTCCGCGCTGATGATGAAGCCGGAGCCGGACACGCTGGCGGCGCTGACCTGGCCGAAGAAGTTGGTGTAGGTCATCTCCGTGGTGACGCCCACCACCTGCTGACAGGCCAGTTGATAGACAGTGCTGGCCGCCTCGTTCACCACGCCGGGCACGGAGGCGCTGAGATTCAGCTCCGGCGGCGCGGTGGGCACGATCTCGTCGATCACCCGGCCCATGGCCCAGTCCCCGTCCCGGACGGACAGGTACGTGACGGCGCAGCTCACCGCCGCGGCCAGCAGGGAGCAGACGATACATATGGCGATGATGGCCCCGGCGCTCATGGGCTTTTTCTTTTTCGGCTGCGCGGGCGCGGGGGGCGGCACGGCTGCGGGGCGGTAGGCCTGGGAGGGCTGGGTATACCTGGGGGGCTCGCTGGCCGGCCGGTACTGGTACCGGTAGGCACCGTCCTCCGGGACCTCCTGCCGCCAGCTACCGGCAGACTCCTCCGGCGCGGGCGTGGCCGCGGCAAAAATGTCCGCCGCCGGGGCGGAGGTGGGTTCCCCGGCGGGCGCGGCTGTGGGCTCCTCCGGCTCCTCCGGCGTGCCGCCGCCGGTCAGTTTGTCGTCATCATATTCGTTCAAGGGTACGACCTCCTTGAAAAGGCTTTTTCTATAATTTAGCCGGAACGGGCCTGTATTTCCACAGAAAACTGTAAATAAATTGTGGACAGATTGTTACGGCCCGGTGATATATACGATCTCCGGCGGGTTGCAGAACCGGGGTATCCAGGTGGTGTTGCTCAGGCCCCGGCTGATGACCAGCCGTCCGTCCACCACGCCGCCGGTGAGCTTGGGGAACATGCCCTGGTCCGGGGAGTAGACGCCCTGCCACCGCCTCTTGCGCAGATCGTAAAACCGCCACTGGCCGCCGTGGGCGTGGCCGGAGAGGATGAGCTCCACAGGCGCCGGGACGCGGCCGATGTACTCCGGGTGGTGCATCAGCAGGATGTGGAAGCCCTCCGCAGCGGCGAACTCCTCCAGCCAGCCGGTCTCCGGCGCCGGGCCGCCCTCCAGGTGCTCCGCCAGCATGTGCAGAGGCGAGAGCGGGTCCTCGCTCCGCCGGTTGATGGAGTAGTAGCCGGAGGACTGCCCGCCGATGAGAAGCCGCCCGCCCAGGTCGAAGGGGACATAGCTGTTCTCCAGGAGCGTGACGCCGGTGGAACGGATGATCTCCAGGTCCACATCGGTGAGGTAGGCCTCGTGGTTTCCGATGGACACGAAGGTAGGCGCGATGCCGGCGC
The DNA here is from genome assembly GCA_947624035.1 of uncultured Oscillospiraceae bacterium. GTDB lineage: Bacteria > Bacillota > Clostridia > Oscillospirales > Oscillospiraceae > CAJOIG01. The sequence goes on from CANQIH010000102.1 coordinate 2,382, forward strand.
AGGCCGTCAGCAGCTTCATGGCGTTGGGGCTCTCCTCCATGCGGATGCCCCGCCGGGGCCGCCGTCCCTGGACGAAGTCCCCGGTGACGGCGATGAGGCCGGGCTTATTGGCCCGCAGGGACGCCAAAAACCGCTCCGGCGGGGCGTCGTGGGTGTCGGACACCAGCGCGACGGCGGCGGGGCAGCCCGGTATCTCATAGTGTGTCTCAATCATGGCGCGTCACTCCAGCTCTGCAAAGAAAGCGGCGGGGAAGCTCCCCGCCATCCGGTGGACCAGGGTCTCCCGACCGGCCCGTGGTCAATTCTGCGCACATTATATGACGCGATACGGCATTTGTCAAATCGGGCCGCAGCGGGGCAGGTCACAGATGTATCCCCAATATGTCGTCCGAGGAGACGTGATATAGTTTACATAACTTTACAAGGTGGCGTATGGGGAGCTCATTGGCCCCGCGCTCGTACCGGGCGTACATCGTCTGGGACGTGCCCAGATACTTTGCCACCTGCTCCTGGGTCAGGTCACGGTCTTCCCGGAGCGCCCGTATGCGCTCCTGATAGCTCTTCATGACCTCACCTCCCCGACAGGGGGAGTATACCCTAGTAAAGTAGTTTACTATTGACTTTAGTAAATATATTTACTAAAATGTGGGCACATTCTTTGTCGGACGGTGGCAATATGGCGGGGAATTCAAACCTCAACGCGGCGGCTAAGGCCAGGAAGGACGAGTTTTACACCCAGCTCACGGATATCGAGAAGGAACTGCGCCACTACCGGAAACACTTCCAGGGCAGGACCGTCCTGTGCAACTGCGACGACCCATTCGAGAGCAATTTCTTTAAGTACTTCGTGCTGAATTTCAACAGGCTGGGGCTGAAAAAGCTGATCGCCACCTGCTATGCCGGGTCCCCCATCGCCAACCGGCAGCTGTCCCTGTCTGACGTGACCGGGGAGGAGGAACAAAAAAACCGCCCCTACAGGGCGGTGGTGACCCGGGTCTACGACAAGTCCGGCGACGGCGGCGTGGACATGCTGGACGTGGCGGCGCTTTTCAGGTCCGGGGAGAATGAACTGACGGAGCTGGAGGGGGACGGGGATTTCCGCTCCCCGGAGTGCCTGGCCCTGCTGGACGAGGCGGACATCGTTGTCACGAATCCACCCTTTTCCCTGATTCGAGAATACGTAGCGTTGCTGGTGGGGCATGGGAAAAAGTTCGTCATCATCGGCCCCAAAAACGCCATCCATTACAAAGAGATATTCCCTTTGATACAAAGCAACAAATTGTGGATAGGTGCAAGACCAATGGGAGGCAGTCTTTGGTTTACAACACCAGACGGATTTAAGAAAAAAACCGATAAGTATGTGAACGGCGTTAAATTAACAGAGGTCCCATGCTGCTGGTACACCAACCTTGATATTAAGAAACGTCATGAGGAAATGATTCTGGTCAAGCGGTATGCTCCAGAGACTTATCCGAAATATGATAACTATGAAGCAATCGAAGTAGCGTCTACCAGTGATATCCCCTGCGACTACGCCGGTATGATGGGGGTGCCTGATACCTTCCTGGACCAGTATAACCCGGAGCAGTTTGAGATCATCGGGATAGGGTCAGGAGACCTTGCCAAAGAGATCGGCGTTCAGCGCAATTACCGTGGAAGAACGGATATCGCCTATACGATCAACGGGGTACACAAATGCCCCTATTCTCGTATCATCATCCGCAACAAACATCCTGAACCGCCGAAGGAGGGAGAAGTAAATGCAGATCGATGAATGGAAGGTCACCGTGGGCCAGGTGTGCGAGGGGTACTTAAACGACGCGGAGGAGGGCGTCACCGGCTATGACGGACGGCTGGACATCCGTCCCCGGTATCAGCGGGAGTTCGTCTACAGGGATGCCCAGCGGGACGAGGTCATCCGCACGGTGATGAAGGGCCTGCCCCTGAACGTCATCTACTGGTGCCGGGTAAAAAAGGACGACGGCTCCGAGGGCTTCGAGGTCCTGGACGGACAGCAGCGCACGGTCTCCCTCTGCGAGTATGTGGACGGCTCCTTCTCCGTGGACGACAGGTATTTTTATAACCTGCCCTCCGACAAAAAGCAGCAGATACTGGACTACCCCCTGTTCGTGTACGTCTGCGACGGCACGGACAGCGAGAAGCTGGACTGGTTCCGCATCATCAACATCGCCGGGGAGCAGCTCACCGGCCAGGAGCTGCGAAACGCCGTGTACGCCGGCAGCTGGACCAGCGATGCCAAGCGGTATTTCTCCAAGACCGGCTGCGCCGCCGGGACCCTGGCCGGGGACTACCTGAAGGGCGCGTCCATCCGGCAGGAATACCTGGAGACGGCCATCCTCTGGGCGGCCAGCGCTGAGGGCATCACCATCGAGCAGTACATGGCCCGGCACCAGGCCGACCAAAGCGCCGTGCAGCTTTGGACTTACTTCCGCTCCGTCATCGACTGGGTGCAGGCCATCTTCCCCAGGACCCGCCGGGAGATGAAGGGCCTGCCCTGGGGGCTGCTGTTCAATGAGCACGGGAAGCGGACGGACCTGGACCCCAAGAAACTGGAGGCCGAGGTCCAGCGCCTGATGGGGGACGAGGACGTGACCCGCAAATCCGGCATATACGAGTACCTGCTGACCGGGGATCAGCGGAAGCTGTCCATCCGGGCCTTCGACCGGCGGGACGCCCTGGCCGCCTACGAACGGCAGGGGCACAAATGCGCCATCTGCGGACAGCCGTTCGAGTTCGAGCAGATGCACGCCGACCACATCACGCCCTGGGTCCGGGGCGGCAGGACCATGCCGGAGAACTGCCAGATGCTCTGCCGGGACTGCAACCTGAAAAAAGGTGCGCAGGAATGATCGGCCGTTTAACGATACCCCGGCGATTTAACGAATCGCGGTCGTTTAACGGTAGCCGCCCGCCAGAGCCTGCGCCTTTACCCCGAGAGCCCCTCTCAAAACCGCGCCATACAGGCATCACGACACATAAAATGCAACGCGCCAGGGCAGAAAGCCTTGGCGCGCCGGCACAATATAACAGACGCTTCGCGCTGTTATATCCAAAATATCAGTCGTGCTCCCGGCTCACGCCGGAACCGCACGACATGATAATAAGATAACGCAGTCGATACCATTGTATCAGACTGCGTTATCAGTTATGGTACGGGTGTTCTTACAGCATTATATCGGGGTCCCCAAAAGGCTCGCCAGCCTTTTGGGGAGAAGGAGAAAGAACATTGACTCTAGGGCTCCCATTGCAAACCAGCGAAGCGTTTGCAATGGGAAAAGGAAGAAGGGCTTTGACCGATGGAGGAACCTAACTTGTTAGGTTTCGACATCTTCAAAGCTCTTCTGACGTGGCAAAGATTGCGCTAATTGATACAATACAACGCTTTTCGGCTGAGCGTTGCATTTGTCATATCAGCGTTGCATTTTGCCTTGAGCGTTGCGTTGAGGGCGTGTTCTCCCCTCAGCCGTTCAGGATACGCATGAACTCGTCGCCGGTGATGGTCTCGTGCTCGTAGAGGTAGGCGGCAAGCTCATCCAGCTTGGCCAGGTTCTCGGTGAGTATGGCGATCTTGTTCTCGATCTCCGCCCGGGTCATGAGATACTTGTCTGTCTGCTCCACCTGCATGGTGTAGCCCAGAGCCCCGGAGGTCCTGGGGATGATGGTGATCTTCTGGACAGGCGCCGAGTTTGTCTGCTTGGCCGCCACCAGGGCGTGGCCGATCTCATGGTAGGACACGATGCGCTTTTCCTTATCGGTGAGGATGGCGTTTTTCTTCTGGTATCCGGCGATGACCACCTCGATGCTCTCCTCCAGGTCCGCCTGGGTCACGAACCGCCGCCCGTCCCGGACGGCCCGCAATGCCGCCTCGTTGACGATGTTGGCAAGCTCCGCGCCGGACGCGCCGGAGGCCATGCGGGCCACCTTCTCGTAGTCCACATCCTCCGCCACCTTCACCTTCTTGGCGTGGACCTTCAAAATGGCCTCCCGGCCCTTGAGATCCGGAAGCTCCACCGGCACCCGCCTATCGAACCGCCCCGGCCGGGTCAGGGCCGGGTCCAACGCCTCGGGCCGGTTGGTGGCCGCCAGGATGATGACGCCGTTGTTGGCCTCAAAGCCGTCCATCTCGGTGAGCAGCTGGTTCAGCGTCTGCTCCCGCTCGTCGTTGCTCCCCGGGCCGCCGGCGTTCCGCTTGCCGCCGATGGCGTCTATCTCGTCGATGAACACGATGCAGGGGGCCTTCTCCTTGGCCTGCCGGAACAGGTCACGGACCTTGGACGCGCCCATACCCACGAACATCTCCACGAACTCCGAGCCGGACATGGAGAAAAAGGGCACGTTGGACTCACCGGCCACGGCCTTGGCCAGCATGGTCTTGCCGGTACCCGGAGGGCCCACCAGCAGCAGGCCCTTGGGCATGGACGCGCCGATCTCCTTGTATTTATCGGGGTTTTGCAGGTAGTCCACGATCTCCCGCAGGTTGTCCTCGGCCTCGTCCACGCCCTCCACGTCGGCAAAGCGGATGCCGTCTGAGCTCTTCACGTACACCTTGGCGTTGGACTTGCCCATGTTGAACATCATGGAGTTGCCCCCGGCTCAGCCGGAGGTCCTGTTCTCTTCGTATTCCTCTTCCAGCAGCGCACAGATGCCGCCGGCGGCGTCCGCGGGGATGACGCGGTGCTGGCACTCGATCATCTGCTCCCTGGCGCCCTCTGCCAGGAGCCTGTCGCAAGCATCTATGAGCTCATGCTCCGGCGAGCTGACGGCGAGGCTCATGCCATTTTGGGCGAAAAAGTGCATATTGCTGGTCTCGCAGCCCGGTATGGGTGTGATGTGGATGAGGGCCGTGCCCACCACGGCCGCCTCGGTGGAAGAAAGCCCGCCGGGCTTGGACAGATACAGGTCGCATGCCTTCATATAGTCCGCCATCCGGTCGGTGAAGCCCAGCACGGTGCACCGTTCGCCGAAAGCGGCGCACATGTCCTCCTCCAGCTCCCGGTTGCTGCCGCAAATGACGACGACCTGGGCGCTGCTCTCATACCGGTCCAGGAGAAGCTCCACCACCCGCTGGATGTGGCCCGCGCCGATGCTGCCGCCTGCCACCAGGATCATTTTTTTGCCCAGGTCCAGGCCCAGCCGTTCCCGGATGGATGTCCGGTCCTCCTGGCCGTAAAATTGCCGCCGCACCGGGATGCCCAGG
>CANQIH010000103.1 GCA_947624035.1 uncultured Oscillospiraceae bacterium
GTTCAACATGTACGGCGAGGTGGTGGGCATCACCAACGCCAAGTACTCCGGCAGCGGCGGCGGGGCCAGCGTGGACAACATCGGCTTTGCCATCCCCATCAGCCGGGTGTTCACCATCGTCCAGAGCATCATGACCGACGGCGTCATCTCCAAGCCCTACATCGGCGTCACCATCTCCGACGTGGAGGAGCAGGCCAAGGCTTACGGCGTGCCCGAGGGCGCGTCTGTCCGCAGCGTGGTGGAGGACGGCCCCGCCGACAAGGCCGGTATCCAGGAGAACGACGTCATCACCGCCGTGAACGGTGAGCCCATCAGGGGCCGCTCGGACCTGTCTGACCGGGTCATCGCCTCCAGACCGGGGGATGAGCTGGTGCTGACGGTGTACCGCCAGGGCCAGACCATCGAGATCACCGTGACGGTGGACGAGAACGTCACCGACGCCCTGCCCACCCCCACCCCTGCGCCGGAGCCTGACCGGGACCAGAATGGCTCCCAGGGCCAGCGCGGCACGTCTCCTTTCGATTCTTTCGACTCCTTTGAGGACTTCATCCAGCAGTTCCAGTGAGACCCTGCCTGATCCAGCCGTTGCCCGCCCTTCCCGTTTACCCCCCGGGGAGGGCGGATAACAAAAAGAGCCAGCGCGAAAGCGCTGGCTCTTTTCATATCATTTTTTACTTGCTCAGGCCGTACTTCTTGTTGAACTTATCCACGCGGCCGCTGGTGTCCACCAGCTTCTGCTTGCCGGTGAAGAACGGGTGGCACTTGGAGCAGATCTCAACGGTGATGTTCTCCCGGGTGGAGCCGGTCTCGATCACGTTGCCGCAGGCGCAGCGGATGGTGGTCTTATAGTACTTGGGATGGATGCCTTCCTTCATCGTAATAACACCTCACAGTGAGCTATCTTGAGTGCGGACGCATCCGCCGTTACAAGACGCAAATGGTATATTACCACAACTGAAACGAAAGCGCAAGCCCCGTTTTTCTCATTTTTCCGGCCCCAGGGGGACGTCCGCCGCCCGGTGCAGGCGCAGATACCACAGCGCCGCCTGCCGCACCGGCTTTTGGAATATGCGCTCCATGGCCCCGGCATAGGCCAGCAGCTGGTCCCGGTGCCGCTCCGGCTCCATGCGGCCGTCGGTCTTGAAGTCGATGACGGTGAGCGCGCCGTTCTCCTCTATGCAGCAGTCCACCACGCCCTGCAGCAGCACGTCCTCTCCCGGCGGGGCCTGGGGATACCACTGCCGGGCCGGACACAGCAGGGAGAAACGGAACTCCCGGACAACCTTGTCCGCCGAGAGCAGCCGCTGGCCCAGGTCCGAGCGGAAGAAGGCCAGGATGTCCGCCGTGTCCACGGCCTCCGCCTGGCGGTCGTCCAGGAAGCCCAGCAGCCGCAGCCGGGCGATCTCCTGCTCCACCTCCCGGGCGGAGCCGGTCTTTTCGTAGTCGATGTACTGCATCACCAGGTGGGCGGCCACGCCCCGCTCCGCGCCGGTGAGAGGGGCGGCCCGCCGTCCCAGGTCCGGCCTGCGGAGCTGCCGCCGGGCGGGCCGTGCTGCCGGCAGCTCCGCCGCCTCGCCATCGGCGGCGCCGGGGGCCAGGTCCCTGACCGCCGTGGCCGTGAGCTTGGAGGGCAGAGCCACCGCCGCCTCGTAGGGATAGCGCCAGTTGAGCCTTTCCGCCAGCTCCGCCGTCTGGGCCGGGCTGGCCGGGGCAGGGGGCGCGGCAGCCGGGATGTCCGCCGCCTGCGTCTCCCCGGCGGCGTCCACCCGCAGGGCGACGGTCCGCCCGCCGTCGGCCGCGGCGGCGGCTATGAGCCAGGAGGCCGGGCTCTGGGCGGCGGACAGCACCCGCTCGTCCAGGGCGGAGGGCGCGTCCAGCCCGTCCAGTCCAGCCAGCTCCTCCGCCGCCTTGTTCTGTACGCAGGTCATGATGAGCCGTTCCCGGGCCCGGGTCATGGCCACGTACAGCACCCGTATCTGTTCGGACAGCTCCTCCCGCCGCTCGGCCATGCTGATGGCCCGCCAGGGCAGGGTGGGCCAGGTGACGCCCCGGACCGCGTCGGTCATCTTCATGCCCAGGCCCAGGTCCCGGTGGCACAGCACCTGCCCCGCGCCCCAGATGTTCCAGCGGTGGCTGTTGTCCGCCAGGAACACCACGGGGAATTCCAGGCCCTTGGACTTGTGGATGCTCATGAGCTGCACCGCGCCGCCGCCCGTGGGGGCGGGGGGCTCCATGCCCCGGCGCTCCAGCTCCCGGAGCCAGCCCACGAAGCGGAAAAGGCCCCGGCCGCCCTCGTCTTCGAACCGCCGGGCGTATTCGTAAAGCTGCATGAGGCAGGCCGTCCGGGCCGCCGCGTCCGGCGCCACGGCACAGGCGGTGAGAAGGCCGGTTCGGTCATAGAGATGGCGCAGCAGGGCGTCGGTGGCGGTCTCCCGGGCCAGGGAGCGCAGCTCCCGCACCGTGTCCACGAAGGCGGCGCACCGCCCGTCATGCCCGGCCCGAAGGACCAGGGCGTCCCACAGCTCGCCCTTGGCCTCGGCCCGGACGGCGGCCAGCTCGTCGGGGGTGAAGCTGTAGGGCAGGCCCCGCAGCGCCGCGATCAGCGGCACGTCCTGCCGGGGGTTGTCCGCCACGGACAGCATGGATATGGCGAAGCTCACCTCCGGCTGGGCAAAGAAAGCCCCGCCCTGCCGGGCGTCCACAGGCACCCCGGCCTCCGTCAGGGCCCGGCGGAAGGGCGCGCCGGAGGTCCTGGGCGTGCGCAGCAGCACGGCGATGTCGCCGTAGGTCACGGGCCGCATGCCGCCCCTGCCGTCGGATATGAGCTCGCCGCCCTCCACCATGGCCCGGATGCGCCGGGCCACGTACCGGGCCTCCAGCCGGGCATTGCCGGGGGCCTCCCCGTCTCCGCCCGCGGCGGACGGATCCAGCACGCACAGCTCCGGCTTCACCTCTCCCTGCTCGGGATATGGGGCCGCCGGGACCAGCCGGGCGCTTTCGTCGTATGCCACGCCGCCCAGCGCGGGCGACATGATCCGCTCGAACACCGCGTTGCAGGCGTCCAGAACCGCGGCGCGGCTGCGAAAGTTCTCCCGCAGCAGTATGAGCTCCCCCTGGCCCCCGGTGCCGAAGGCCTCGTACTTCCGGTTGAAGATGGTGGGGTCCGCGAGACGGAACCGGTACACAGACTGCTTCACGTCGCCCACCATGAAAAGCCGCTGCCCCTCCCCGGACACCCGCCGGAAGATCAGCTCCTGGACGGCGTTCACGTCCTGGTACTCGTCCACCATCACCTCGGCGAACCGGGCGGAGACCGCCCCGGCCAGCTCCGTGGGCCCGCCGTCCGGTGAGCACAGCAGCCGCACGCACATGTGCTCCAGGTCGGAGAAGTCGCAGCTGTCCGCCCGGCGCTTCCGGGCGGCGTACTCCTTTTCCAGCCGGAACACCAGGTCCATCAGCGCCTCCAGGGCGGGCCGGGAGGCGGCGATGCCCTCCAGCAGGGCGGCGCTGGACCCTGCCAGGGTCTTTTTCCGCAGCTTGTCCGCCGCCTTGCGGCTGACGTCCCAGACGGCCTTGACCGCCTCCCTGGTGTCGTCGTCCTCATAGCCCTTGACCGTGCCCAGCCGGGGTATGGGCGCGGCGATGGCGGTCCGGGCGGCGTCCCAGCCGCCGCCGGCGGCCCGGGCCGTGTCCCTGAATATCTCCCCCAGGGCCTGGAACATGGGGCCGTAACCCTTCATAAGGGGCTCGTTGCCGGGCTGGGCCATGAATGTCAGCGCCCGGTCGATCTCCCCGGCCCGGTAGGCCGCCTCCTTGACGGCGTCGTCCAGGATATACCGGCCCCAGGCCGTCTGGCCGGCGTCGGCGAGGCCGGACACGTCCAGGGCGGCCAGCTTCTCCGCCGCCCACTGCTCCGGGAAGGCCTGGCTCTGCAGCTGGGTGTCCAGGGTCAGGATCAGGTCCGCCAGGCGGCTGTCGTCCCGGCCGGCGCCCACGCTGTCCACCAGCGCCCGGAGGCCGGGGTCGTCCCCGATGCCCTCATAGGCCCGGTCCAGCACCTCCGTCAGGGCTTTTACGCGCATGGCCTGGGCCCGGTCCTCGGCCAGCACCGCGAAGCCGGGGGAGATGCCCAGGATGTGGGCGTGCTCCCGGACCAGGGTCTGGCAAAAGCTGTCGATGGTGCCGATCTGGGCCCGGTAGAGAAGGGCGCTCTGCCGCCGCCACCGCCGGTCCGCCGGGTCCGCGGCGGCCCGGGCGTTCAGCTCCGTCAGGATGCGGCTGCGCAGCTCCGCCGCCGCCGCCCGGGTGAAGGTGATGACGAGGAACCGGGTGATGTCCTCGCCCCCGGCCACCCTGGCCATGAGCCGTTCGGTGAGCACACGGGTCTTGCCGGAGCCCGCGGCGGCGCTGACCAGCACCGGCCCGCCCCGGTAGGTGACGGCCCGCTCCTGGGAGGGCGTCAGATCGAATTCACTCATGGTCCCCACCGATCCTCTCCCACGCCTCGTCGGCGGTGAGGGCGGACCGGACCCGCCAGCCCTCGCTCACGTCGTCGAAGAGACATGCCTCCTTGAAATCGCAGAACGTACAGGCGTTCTCCCGGTCGCTTTTGTACCAGGGGTCCGCCGTCACGCTGCCGGCCTGGAGCTCCGCCGCCAGCTGCCGCAGCGTCCCGTCGATGTACCGGCTCAGCGCGCCGAATTGCTCCAGGGAGGCCACGCTGGCCTGGCTTGCCTTGGCATAGGTCCCGCCTTTGGTGAACTTCACCGGCAAAAACCGTTTCTCCTCCCCGGGCTCCATGGCCTCCAGCACGGCGGCGTCGTCCAGCACGAGGCCGCTGCGCTTGGACTCGCTTTTGCGCAGGACCGCCAGCTCCTCGTCCGTGAGGTCGCTGCCGGCGCTGACGATGCTGACCCGGGCGGGGGAGTAGAGCACCCCCGCCGGGCGGATGGCGTCCGCGTGAAAAAAGGTCCCGCCCCGCTTTTGCAGGGTGAAGAGGTAGAGCAGCATCTGCAAACCGGCCCCCTGGCACACGTCGGACAGGGAGAACTTCTTCACGCCGGTTTTGTAATCTGTGATGCGCAGGTACAGTACCCCGTCCTTCACCCAGCCGTCCACCCGGTCGGCCCGGCCGGCCAGGGGCGCGCCGCCCTCTTCGTCCGGCTCCAGCACGCCCTCCGCTCCCAGGTCCAGCTCCAGGCCGATGGGCTGGAACTTGGAGTTTTTCAGCTCCTGCCACATGTCCTCCACGATGAGCCGCACCGTGGACCGCAGCCGCCGGAAGAGGTAGGCGAACCGCTGGGTCTTGTCCTGGAAGTCGTTGAGCTCCTCGTGGATGTACTTGTCCACGTACAGGTCCGCAAGCTGGCCCACCCGCTCCGGCGCGGCATTGGCAAAGCCCCCCTCATCCAGCACGTCCCGGGCCACGTTCTCCAGGATGTAGTGGATGAAGTTGCCGTAGTCCCGGGGGTCGAACACCGCCGGCTGCCGGGGCTTGGCCTTCATGCCGTACTGGAGGAAGTAGCCGAACCGGCAGTCGGAGAACTTCTCCGCCCGGGTAGCGGTGAGGCGGGGCGCGGCGCCGTACAGGGCCCGCACCGCCTTCGGGGCCAGGGAGCCCCGGCCGGACCGGGCGGCGTTCACCAGCCGGGCCAGCTCACCGCCCCGGCCCCGGTCTGTGAAATACGTCCGGGCCGCGGCGCAGGCGGGGGCGCTGTCCCCGGCCTGGCCCTGGACCGCCAGGGCGAAAGCCGCCGCCGGAGAGAAGGTCCTGGCCCGGAGCAGGTCTCCCTCTGCCGGGCGGATGTGAAAGAGCTCACAGGCCCGCTCTATGACCATGGAGGGCCGGGCCTCGCCGCCCTCTTCGTCCGTGGCGGGGAAGCTCATATAGAGCCCGTCCGAGGGCAGGGTGAGGCAGTTGTAGATGCGCAGAAACTCCCGGCTCAGGTCCTCCTCCGTGCCACCCAGGGCCAGGCCCAGCTCGGTGAGCTCCTCCCGCTCCTGGGCGGTGAAGGCGCCCTGGCCCGGCTCGGGGGCGGGCAGCCGGCCGTCCGAGGCCCCCAGCACCAGCAGATACCGGGTCCGGCGGCGGCGCATGCCGTCCATGTCCCCGGCGCTGACCCGGTCCAGGGACACGGGTATCACGCTCACGTCGTATTGGGCCAGCATCATGGAAAACAGGCCCAAAAAAGCCGTCCCGTCCATGGGCATGTCCCCCAGAACAGCGGCGAACTGCTCCAGGGCGGCGCACACCGTGTCCCACAGCCGGGCGCACTCCGCCGCCGTCTCGGCGCGGCCCTCGGCCTCCAGCTCCGCAGCCCGCTCGTCCAGATGCTCCGCCAGGCGGATGTCCGTGAGGAAGTCCGCCAGCGCCTGGGCTTGGTCCAGGGCGGTCCGGGCGGCCCGGACCCGGTCCTCCAGGGCCCGCAGGGGCCGGATGACCTGCCGCCGCCAGCCGTTGAGCGCTTCCAGGGCGGCCTGGGCCTCCTCGTCCATCCGCTGGCTGTAGCCCGCCGGGTGCATGGTCCAGGGCCGGTCCCACTGATAGCCCCGGATGCCCCAGAGCAGCACGTAGTTCTCCAGCTTGTCGCGCGCGTCCTCCCCCAGGCCGGTGAGGCCAGTCTTGAGGTAGCCGAACACGTCCTCGTATTCGTACCCGTGGGTCACGGCCTCCAGGGCGGAGACGATGAGCAGGGGCACGCTCTTTTGCAGGGTGTCCCCCCGGCCGGACAGGAACAGGGGCACCCCGTACCGCTCACAGGCGCTCTCCAGGGCCGTGCGGTACCCGGCGAAGCCCCGGACCGCCACGGCCATGTCCCGCCAGCGGTACCCGGCCCGGGCCAGCTCCGCCAGCTTCGCCGCCGCGAGCTCGCACTCCTCGTAGGGCTCCCGGGCGCGAACGATCTCGATGGCCCCGCCGGGCGCCGGCGGCTCCGTGCCGTCGTAGTCGAAGAGGTGGTCGCAGAGGTAGGGGATGGGGGCCAGCTGCAGCAGGTCCGGCTCCAGCCAGTCCTCCTGATAGGCCGCGCCCGCCTCTGCCGCCGTGTCCCGCAGCCACCGGGCCGTGGCTCGGGGCAGGGCGAACACGCCCTCCATGCCCTCCCGGGCGCAGGTGAGGCACACGGTCAGCTCCGCGCCGCCCCGGATGAGCTCACGGAGCACCTTTTTCTCCAGGGCGGTGAAGTCGGAAAAGCCGTCGACGTAGAACCGGCCCCGGACCACGGTGCTGTCGCCGATGAGGGCGGCCAGGGTCTCCAGCTGGCTGGCCGGGTCGGCGCCGCCCCGGCTCATGACCGCGGCGTAGGCCTCCATGAGAAGGGAGAGGTCCGCCAGCTTGTCCGCCAGGACGCCATCGGCCCGGCCCGCCGCCTCCGCCAGGTCCGCCGGGCCGGCCCCGGCGTTTTTCAGCTCCTCCGCCGCCCGGACCAGGCTGGCCAGCACCCGGGGGTCCTTCCGGCCCCGCTGATAGGCCCGCAGGCTGTCCTGGACGGCCTGGGCCGCCACGGCCATGCACAGCAGCCGGCCGCCC
>CANQIH010000104.1 GCA_947624035.1 uncultured Oscillospiraceae bacterium
GACACCCTGGACGGCTGGTTCGACTCCGGCTCCACCCACGTGGCGTCCATGGAGCTGGACGCCCCCGGCGTCTGGCCCGCGGACCTCTACCTGGAGGGCGGCGACCAGTTCCGGGGCTGGTTCCAGTCCAGCCTGCTGACCGCCGTGGCCACCCGGGGCGACGCCCCCTACAAGGCCGTGCTGTGCCACGGCTGGACCGTGGACGGCGAGGGCCGGGCCATGCACAAGAGCCTTGGCAACGGCGTCTCCCCCGACGACCTCACGAAGAAGTACGGCGCGGACCTGTGCCGCCTCTGGGCCGCCAGCGCAGACTTCCGGCTGGATATGCGCTGCTCCGACGCCATCTTCAAGCAGCTGAGCGACAAGTACCTCAAGATCCGCAACACCGCCCGGTTCATCCTGGGCAACCTGGACGGCTTCGACCCGGCGACCGGTCTCGTGGCCGAGGCGGACATGCTGCCCATCGACCGGTGGGCCCTGAGCCGGGTCAACGCCCTGGTGGAGAAGTGCCTGGCCAGCTATGAGAAATACGAGTTCTGGTCCGTCACCTACGCCATCCACAACTTCTGCGTGGTGGATATGTCCAACGTCTATCTGGACATCGTGAAGGACCGGCTGTACTGCGAGGCCCGGGAAAGCCTGGCCCGGCGCAGCGCCCAGACCGCCATGTGGCTGGTGCTGGACGCCATGGTGCGCCTGCTGGCCCCCATCCTGGCCTTCACCTCCAACGAGATCTGGCTGGAGATGCCCCACGGCGCGGGGGACGACGCCCGCCACGTGATGCTCAACGATATGCCCGCCGTCCGGGAGGACTGGAAGCTCAGCGACGAGGAGGCCCTGTTCTGGGCCGACAGCCTGCGGCTGCGGGACGACGTGAACAAGGCCCTGGAGCTGGCCCGTGCGGAGAAGATCATCGGCAAGCCCCTGGACGCCAAGGTCACCATCCATGTGGGGCCCGAGGCGAAGGAAGTCATGGACCGGGTGTCCAAACAGCACCTGGAGCCGTTTTTCATCGTGTCCGAGGCGGAGCTGAAGGAAGGCGCCGGAGAGGGCTGGGCCGGCACGGAGGTGCCCGGCGTGACCGTGGAGGTCACCCCGTCCCAGGCCCCCAAGTGCCCCCGCTGCTGGACCCACAGCGCCAGCGTGGGCAGCGACGGGACCTATCCCGAGCTCTGCGCCCGGTGCGCCGCGGCGCTGAAGCAGACGCCCGGCGTATAACGCCCGGACAGGAAGAGAACCTAGCGAGTAGGAGGGACGCGCGATGATCTATGCGATCGCGGCCGCGTTGGTCCTGGTATTGGACCAGGCGGTCAAGTTCTGGACCACGAAGACCATACCCCTGGACGCCGTGGGCGACCAGTGCGTGCAGCTCATCCCCAACGTGCTGCACGTGACGAACATCCACAACACCGGCGCGGCGTTCAGCATCCTGCAGAACAGCCGGTGGCTGCTGGTGGGCGTGTCGGCGGCGTTCATCATCCTCATCCTGATCCTGATCAGCCAGGAGATCATCCACACCAAATTCGGCAAGTGGACATCCGTGCTGGTGATGGCCGGCGCCATGGGCAACTGCATCGACCGCATCATCTACGGCCATGTGGTGGACATGCTGGAGCTGGAGGTGTTCACGTTCCCCGTGTTCAACGTGGCGGACATCTTCATCACCGTGTGCGGCATCCTGTTCTGTATCCACGTGATCTTCTATAACGACCCGGCCGCCGCCGCCAAGGCCGCGGCCCAGCGCCGGGAGCGGGGCCTGCCTCCCGAGGAAGAGGAGGAGCCCCGGCAGGCGCCTGCCCGCCGGGGCCGGAAGGCCAAGGCCAAGGAGCAGGACGACCGCTATGCCGCCATCCCCCACCGGGAGCGCAGCGCCCACCGGACCCTGGCCGAGGAGACCCGGCCCGCCGACCCGGAGGACCCCTTCAAGGAGTGGAGCTTCGGCGCGCCGGAGGATGAGCCCTTTGTGGAGAACGGCACGCCTTCCCGCCGCCGCCGTGCGGACCCGTTTATGGAGGGGGATGACTCCTACATCGAGGAGGAGCGCCCCGCGCCCCGCCGTCCCCGCCGGGCGGCCCCTGCCCCCCAGGAGGAGCAGCCCATCCGCCGGAGAGAGCGGCGGGTGGCCCCCACGGTGGCCGACGAGGAGGACGACATCCCCGCGGCGCCGGCCAAGCCGGAACAGCCGCCCGCGGCGCCTGACGCCGGGACGGACGAGGAGTTCTCCCTGGAGGACATTCTGAACGAGTTCGGCAATTTTGACGACGACATCTGATGGACACCTATATCGAAGTTACAGCCAAGGAGAGCGGGGAGAGGATCGACGCTCTCCTTGCCCGTCAGGAGGCCATATCCAGCCGCAGCGCCGCGGCAAAGCTGCTGGAGGGCGGCCGGGTGACCGTCTGCGGCGCGGCTGTGCGGAAAAACTACCGGGTCTCGGCGGGGGACACCTTTACCGTGGCCCTGCCCGAGCCGGCGCCCGTGGAGACGGAGGCCCAGCCTATCCCCCTGGACGTGGTCTATGAGGACGGCGACGTCATCGTGGTGAACAAGCCCCGGGGCATGGTGGTCCATCCCGCCCCCGGCCACCCGGACGGCACCCTGGTCAACGCATTGCTGGCCCACTGCGGGGATTCCCTGTCCGGCGTGGGCGGGGCGCTGCGGCCCGGCATCGTCCACCGCATCGACAAGGACACCAGCGGCCTCATCATCGCCGCGAAAAACGACCGGGCCCACGAATCCCTGTCCGCCCAATTGAAGGACAGAAGCCTGTCCCGGGTGTACGACGCCGTGTGCCACGGCAGCTTTCGGGAGGACGCCGGGACCGTGGACGCGCCCATCGGCCGGGACCCCCGCAACCGCCAGCGCATGGCGGTGACGGAGAAGAACGCCCGCCCCGCCGTGACCCATTGGGAGGTGCTGGCCCGGTACGCCCGGCACACCTACATCCGCTGCCGCCTGGAGACCGGCCGGACCCACCAGATACGGGTCCACATGGCCCACACCGGCCACCCCCTGCTGGGGGACACGGTGTACGGCGGCCGCCGGGACAAGGGCCTGGAGAGCCAGTGCCTCCACGCCCGGGGGCTGAAGTTCGTCCACCCCTCCACCGGGGAGCGGATCGAGCTCTGGACCGACCTGCCGGGGTGGTTTTCCGAGGTGCTTAGTAAGTTGGGGCCGGAAATCTAGCACAAGCCTCTTGCCTCCCCTTGAGGGGAGGTGGCCCATGGGGCCCCCACGCGGCACGCCTGTCGCGTGGGGAGAGGAGGCGCCGCGTTGTATTTGAGCCTTGCCGCTTGCGGCGAGGAGAGACCTACAACGCGTGCGCCGACGAGGCGGTAGGGTGAAAGGTTAGTCCTTCTCCTGCTTCCCCCTTCAGTCAGCGGCCCCGTGGGCCGCTGCCAGCTCCCCCGTAGGGGGAGCCGAGGGGCTGGTAAGTAATTTTGGGCGAAAGGAGAGATCTTATGCCTGCTCTTTTTGTCTATATCCTCTTTGGGCTGACGCTGGCCTGGCGGGTGCTGCCGGACCGGCGGACGGCGGTGAAGTGCTGGCTGGGCCTGGTGTTCGGCTCTGTGGCACTGATGTGGCTGCCGTGTGTGTTCGCCATCTTTTTTGGTTTCACTATGACCGCCCAGTACTGCGGCCTGGCCGCCGCCCTTCTGGGCACGGCGGCCCTGGCCCTCATCCGGGGGAAAAAGACCGCCTGGCTCACCAGGGCGAAGCTGCTGGAGCCCATGCCCCGGCGGGATGTGACGGGCCTTATCCTGTCCGCCGCGGCCACAGCGCTGTGCGGGTATCTTCTCTACACCCACGTGCTGCTGCCCCACGAGGACGGGAGCCTCTGGGTGGGCCAGTGCACCTACGGGGACCTGGCCATGCACCTGGGGTTCGTGGAGGACTTGTACCGCCAGGGGGAGTTCCCCCCGGAGTACAGCATCTACCCCGGCCAGCTGCTGGACTATCCTTTTTTGGTGGACGCCGCGTCCGCCAGCCTGCGGTTTTTCGGCCTGAGCCTGCGGATGAGCGTCATCGCCCCCAGTCTCGTGATGCTCTTTGCCGTGTTCCTGGGCTTCTGGCTGCTGGCGGACAAGCTCACGGACCGGCTGGGCCCCACGGTGCTGGCCTGGCTGCTGTTCGCCTTCAACGGCGGCTTCGGGTTCCTCTACTTCTTCGGGCCCTATGAGTTTTCGGACATCTTCACGGGTTACTACACCACCCCCACCAACCTGGTGGACATGGACGTGCGGTGGGTGAACGTCATCTGCGACATGCTCATCCCCCAGCGGACCACCATGGCCGGCTGGTGTACCATTTTGGCCGGGATGTACCTTCTCATCTCCGTGCTGGAGAAGTCCTGCGCCGGGGAGCGGGCCCGGCGGGAGACGGTGCTGCTGGCGGTGACCGCCGGGGCCATGCCCATGATCCACACCCACAGCTTTCTGGCGTTGGGCGTTCTCTCCGCCGTGTGGTTTTTCACCTTCCTGCCCAAGGCCAAAAAGGCGGGCCACGCCAAGGACCTGGTTTTGAGCTATGTGCTCTACGGCGCCATATGCTTCGCCCTGGCGCTGCCCCAGCTCTTCGTCTGGACCTTCCAGGCGGCCAGCTCCGGCAACCTTCTCTGGTGGAACCCGGGCTGGGTGGCCGAGGGCAATTGGCTGGGCTTCTGGACCATGAACTGCGGCGTGGTGTTCATCCTCATGTGGCCCATGCTGTTCTTCCTGCGGGGGGACCGGGCCCGGCTGTACGCCGGGGCGGCGGCCATCTTCCTGCTGTCGAACCTGGTGGCCTTCCAGCCCAACCCCTACGACAACAATAAGCTCCTCTACATCTGGTTCATGCTGACGGACATCATGGCCTGCGGGTGGCTGTGGCAGCTGCTGGACGGCATGAAAAAGCCCGCCGTCCGGGGCGCTGTGGCGGCGGTGCTGGCGGTGCTGGGCACGGTCTCCGGGGTGCTGTCCCTGATCCGGGAGGCGATCAGCGAGTACCAGCTGCTGGACGCGGACCAGGTGGCCGCGGCGGAGTTCATCACCGGGAACACCGCGCCGGACGCCCTGTTCCTCACCGGTACGGCCCACACCAACCCCGTGTCCATCCTGGCCGGGCGGGACATCCTCTGCGGCCCGGGGCTCTACCTCTACTACCACGGCGTGGACTACGGCGAGCGGGAGAAGCAGGTGCGCTGGATGTACGAGTCCCAGGAGGAATTTGAGTGGTACGCGGACGAGTACGGGGTGGACTACGTGTATATCGGCAACGGGGAGCGGGTCGACTACGCCGTCGACACGGCGTACTTTGAGGCCAGCTACCCGGTGGTGTTCCAGCAGGGCGGCGTCACCATCTTCCAAATCTCCAAGTAATATGCTATAATCCAGATCAAGGCGCGTCCCCGCGCCGGATATCCCCAAAGGAGGTCGTTTCATGAAGAGAGTTCTGGCAGCGCTGCTGCTTTTGACCCTTCTGGCGGGCCTTGGCGCCTGCGGCAAGGACAAAAAGGAGGACATCGAGATCAGCGCCACGGTGGCCGCCTCCGGCAGCGACATCGCCCCTGTGGCCACGGCGCCGGCCTCCGGCACCGACGCGGCAGTGAACACCGCCGCCTACGACGTGGCGAAGCAGTACATAGGCCGCCCGGTGGACGAGCTTCTGAACGCCCTGGGCCAGCCGGACCGGACCCAGTACGCCTCCTCCTGCCTGGAGGAGAACGCCGAGGACGGTATGCTCTTTTTCGACGCCGCCGGGTTCTACGCCTGGACCGTCAGGAACGCCGCCGGTGAGACCGTCCACGACATCGTCCTGAATCAGTGAAAGGATAAGCGCTTCGCCTATGGACAGGATCAAGGAACTGTACCTCAAATATAAGGAGATCGTGAATTACCTGATCTTCGGCGCGGCCACCACCTTCGTGAGCTGGGCCACCTACGCCCTGTTCGTGGGGGCGCTGCGCATGGCGGTGATGCCCGGCAAGGTGCTCAGCTGGGTCTGCGCCGTGACCTTCGCCTTCGTGACCAACAAGCTCTGGGTGTTCGAGTCCAAAAGCTGGGCCTGGCCCGGCTGGCTCAAAGAGGCGGCCAGCTTTTTCGCCGGGCGCGTCTTCTCCGGCGTGGTGGAGATCGGCGGCCTGGCCCTGCTCATGAAGCTGGGCATGGACCAGACCCTGTTCGGCATCGAGGGCTTCGTGGCCAACATGGTCATCACCGTGGTGGTCATCATCCTGAACTACTTCATCTCCAAGTTCTGGGTGTTCAGAAAGAAGGAGAAATAAGGCGGCTGCCCGGCTACGGCCGGGCAGTTTTTCTGTCCGGGCCCGGCGGGGATATTGGTATCCTGCACATGATTTAAAGCGAAAGACGGCGCCGGGTCTGTGCAGAAAATAGAATCCGTCCGACTTTCCGGGCGGGCCCTTGCAACTTCCCGTCAAACGTGGTAAGATACACCGCACACATACAAGTGACCGCGAAAGGGGGACATTATCGTGATAAATCGGGAACCTGCCAAGTTCTATCTGGTGGACGGCGACGCCCTGCCCGAGGTGTTCATTCGGGTGACCCAGGCCAGGGAGCTGCTGGATACGGGGCAAGCCCAGACGGTGGCGGAGGCCGCCGAGCGGGTGGGCATCTCCCGGTCCGCCTACTATAAATATAAGAACGCCATCATGCCCTTCCAGAACATCGCCGGAGGGCGGATCGTCACGTTCCAGATCATGCTCCGGCACCAGATGGGCGTGCTGAGCGAGCTTCTGGGCGTGTTCGCCGAGACGGGCGCCAACATCCTCACCATCAACCAGGGCATCCCCACCAACGGGGCCGCTCCGGTGACCGTCACCGCCGACATGGCGGCCATGGACGAGAGCGCCGAGGGCCTGCTGGCCAAGCTGGAGGCCATCGACGGCGTCATCAAGGCGGCGGTAGCGGCCGGATAAGAGGAGACAGTACCGGATGATAAAATACGCGATCCTGGGCTACGGCGTAGTGGGCGCGGGCGTGGCGGAGGTCATGGCCGAGCAGGCGGAAAAGCTGTCCGCCGCCGCCGGAGCACAGCTGGAGCTGGGGTATATCCTGGTGCGCCATGATTACCCCGGCGATCCCTTCACAGACAAGATGGTGAGGGATTTTTCCGTCATCGAGAACGACCCGGAGGTGGCCGTGGTGGCGGAGGTCATCGGCGGCGTGGGCGCGGCCTATGACTACTCCAAGCGCGCCATCCTGGCCGGCAAGAGCGTGGTCTCCAGCAACAAGGAGCTGGTGGCCGTCCACGGCCGGGAGCTGGCCGCCATGGCGGCGGAGAAGGGCGTGAGCTACCTCTTCGAGGGCAGCGTGGGCGGGGGCATCCCCCTGCTGCGGCCTCTGTGCCAGTGCCTCGCCGCCAACCGCATCGACGAGGTGTTCGGCATCGTCAACGGCACCACCAACTACATCCTCACGGCCATGGACACCCAGGGCCAGGACTTCGATACCGCCCTCAGGAAAGCCCAGGAGCTGGGCTACGCCGAGGCGGACCCCACCGCCGACGTGGAGGGCA
>CANQIH010000105.1 GCA_947624035.1 uncultured Oscillospiraceae bacterium
ACGGGGTATGTCCAGGGCCATTACACCGAGAAGATCCGCCTGGAGCAGATCGCCGCGGCGGGGGCGGTCTGCCGCAATCGCTGCTGCGTTCTGTTCCGCAAACGCCTCGGCTGCTCGCCCATCGAGTATGCCACCCGCTACCGGCTGGAAAAGGCCTGCGGGCTGCTGGGGCAAGGAGCAACCGTCACAGAGGCCGCGCTGGCCTGCGGATTCAACAGCGCCAGCTATTTCACGGAGCTGTTCCGGCGCTATTACGGGGTAACGCCAAAGAACTATCAGCAGGATGTGGAAACGGCATAGCAAACGACGGCAGAGGGAAGGCACATCCCTCTGCCGCCGCATTATCGAAATGCTAAGCATATCACGAGTACGGTACGCGTGCCCTTTGGGGGCCCCGAAAAAAGAATTTCCGTGAAATTAGCTGATTCCCCATTGCAGGGCTGTCAGAAAAATGGTAGAATGACAGTACCATATGCTAAGGAGCGTGATGTTCTTTTGATAAGAGTGATCATGGGTCTCAAAGGGACCGGCAAGACGAAGAAGCTGGTGGAGATGGTGCGGGCGGCCGTGGACGAAGAGCACGGCGACGTCATCTGCATCGAGAAAGATAAAGTCCTTACGTACGACATCCCCTATCAGGCGCGGCTGGTCCACGCCTCCGAATACGGCATCAACTCCGTGGAGCTGATGCGCGGCTTCATCAGCGGCCTCGCCGCCGGGAACTTTGACATCACCCATGTGTTCATCGACAACCTCTTCAAGATCATCGGCAAGGTGCCGGGTGAGCAGCTCAGTCTGTTTCTGGCCTGGCTGGAGCGGTTCGGTGAGAAGGAGAGCATCACCTTCACCCTGACGCTGTCCGCCGATCCCTCCGAATACGGCACGAACGTCACGAAATATATCTACCAGCAGTAAACAAAAAAGGCGGGGCGTCTGCCCCGCCTTTTTGCTTTTACAGGACCTTGAACAGCCGGTCGTGGGCCTGCTTGAGGCCGTCACAGAGTGCCCTGATATCGTCCTCCGTGGTGAAGCGGCTGAGGGACACGCGGATGGCCCCGTCGATGACCTTGGCCGGCAGGCCCATGGCCTCCAGCACGTGGCTCCGGGCGCCCCGCTTGCAGGCCGAGCCCTTGGACACGCATATGCCCATGGCGTCCAGGCTATTGAGCAGCACCTCGCTGCGGTAGCCCGGCAGGGACAGGCACAGGATGTGGGGCGCGCCGCCGCCGATGACCACCGCGTCCGGCATGGCCGCCGTCAGCCTGTCCGCCGCCAGGGCCCGCAGGGCGGCCATCCGCTCCCCGGCGGAGCTGTCCGCCTGATACGCCTCCGCCGCCGCGGCCAGGGCCAAGATGCCGGGCATGTTCTCCGTGCCGGAGCGGCGGGCGCCCTCCTGGCCGCCGCCCAGCATGAGGGGCGGCAGCTGGACGCCACGGCGCACGTACTGGGCGCCGGTGCCCTTGGGGGCGTGGATCTTGTGGCCGGAGAGGGTCATGATGTCCGCACCCAGGGACTTGACAGCGAAGGGCAGCTTCATATATCCTTGTACGGCGTCGGTGTGTACCAGCGCGGGGGCGCCGGACGCCCGTATGGCCTTGGCCACGGCGGGGATATCCGTCACGGCGCCGGTCTCGTTGTTCACCAGCATGAGGCTCACCAGCACCGTGTCCGGCCGCAGGGCGGCTGCCACCGCCTCGGGCGATACAGCGCCGCCCGGGCCGGGGGAGAGGCGGGTGACCTCATACCCCTGGGACTCCATGTAGTCCAATGTCCTGCGCACCGCGTCGTGCTCCACGGTGGAGCTTATGATGTGCTTTCCCTTGTGGCGCATCAGGCGGCAGGCGCCCCGGATGGCCCAGTTGTCCCCCTCGGTGCCGCCGGAGGTGAAATATATCTCCTCCGCCGCCGCGCCCAGGGACCGGGCCACGGTCTCCCGGGCAGCCTTCATCATCTCCCGGGCGGTGCGTCCGGGGCCGTGGGTGGAGCTGGGGTTGCCGAAATCCTCTGTCATCGCCCGCAGCGCCGCCTGGGCCGCCTCGGGGCAGACCTGGGTCGTGGCCGCGTTGTCCAAATATACCATTTCAAATCACCGCTAGCGATTATATAACGCGAGGGACGAAAACACAAGCCTATGAAGTACGCAGTTTACACCTTGGGCTGCAAGGTGAACCAATACGAGACCCAGGCCCTGGAGGCCATGCTCCGGGAGCGGGGGTTCGAGCCAGCCGGAGAGGGCGAGAGGGCGGACGTGATCATCGTCAACACCTGCGCCGTCACGGCGGAGAGCGGCCGGAAGTCAAGGCAGGCCATCCGGCGGCTCCAGGGCCGCCATCCCGGGGCCCTGACGGCGGTGTGCGGCTGCTTCGCCCAGCTGGAGCCGGAGCAGGTGAAGGAGCTGGGGGCCGATATCGTCTTTGGCAGCGGGGACAAGCATAAGCTGGCGGACGCCATCGCGGCGGCATTGCCGGTGACGGAAGTGGACGACCCCTTCCAGCGGCGATATTTCGAGTCCCTGCCCGCCGGGGCCGTGTCCGGGCGGACAAGGGCCATGCTGAAGATACAGGACGGGTGCGACAACTTCTGCACCTACTGCGTCATACCGTATACCAGGGGCCGGGTCCGGTCCCTGCCTCTGGACGCCTGCGCCGCCGAGGCCGCCAAGCTGGCGGGGGAGGGGTTCGCGGAGATCGTGGTCACAGGAATCGAGATCGCCTCCTACGGCAAGGACCTGCCCGGAAAGCCCGGCCTGGCGGACGCCGTGGAGGCCATAGCCAAAGCCGCGCCCGGGGCCCGGGTCCACCTGGGGTCATTGGAGCCCACGGCGGTGACGGAGGCGTTCTGCGAGCGCCTGGCCGCGTTGGGGAACGTGTGTCCCCACTTCCACCTGTCCCTCCAGTCCGGGTGCGACGATACCCTGGCCCGGATGCACAGAAAATATGACACCGCGGCGTTCCTGGCCGTGTGTGAGCGGCTGCGGCGGCATTTTCCCGGGTGCAGCCTGACGGCGGACCTGATCTGCGGCTTTCCCGGGGAGACGGAGGCGGATTTTGAGACCACTCTGGCCTTTCTGGAGACCTGCGGGTTTTACTTCGTCCACGCCTTTCCCTATTCCATCCGCCCGGGCACCAAGGCGGCGGATATGCCGGGCCAGCTGACCCGGGAGGAGAAGGAGGCAAGGGTGCGCCGGGCGGTGGCGGTGATATCCCGGCTCCAGCGGGCGTATCTTCAAAGCTGTGTGGGCAGGACGCTGCCGGTGCTCTTTGAAAATGAGCGCGAGGGCCACGCCGGAAACTACTGTCCGGTGCGGATATCCGGCACGGCGGAGCGGGGAACTGTGCGTCCTGTACAGATTCTTTCCGTAGAGGGGGAGCGGCTTTTGGGAGAAATCCCGTTGCAATCTCCCGGGGATATGAGATAGAATGTTAACCTGTATAGCTTTCATATCTCTAATAATTTAAACAGAAAACAAGAGGCGTCGTTATGAACAGGGAAGAGGTATTCAATTTCGCCGCGGGGCCGTCGGTCCTGCCCAGGCAAGCGCTGGAGCGGGCCGCCGCCGAGATGCTCAACTACAACGGCAGCGGCATGTCCGTCATGGAGATGAGCCACCGCAGCTCGTTTTTCAAGGAGATCTTCGACAGCACCAAGGCCAAGCTCAAGGCCGCGCTGAACGTGCCGGACAGCCACGAGATACTGTTCCTGCAGGGGGGCGCGTCCAGCCAGTTCTCCATGGTGCCCCTGAACCTGTTGGAGGACGGCACGGCGGACTACGCCGTCACCGGCAACTTCTCCAACATCGCCATGAAGGAGGCCAAGAAGTACGGCGACATCCACATCGCCGCCTCCTCCCAGGACGATAACTTCTCCTACATCCCCGCCCAGGACCAGCTGGACCTGACCGCCGGCGCTAAGTATTTCTACTACTGCTCCAACAACACCATCTACGGCACCGCCTGGCCCTATGTGCCCCGGACTGCCGCGCCCCTGGTGTGCGACATGAGCTCCGAGATCCTCTCCAAGCCCGTGGATGTGTCCCAATACGGCATCATCTTCGCCGGGGCCCAGAAGAACATGGCCCCCGCCGGCGTCACCGTGGTCATCATCGACAAGTCCCTGGCCGGCCGTGAGATGCCCTTCACGCCGCTCATGATGAACTACAAGACCATGATCGACAAGGACAGCATGTACAACACCCCGCCCTGCTGGTGCATCTACATGCTGGGCCTGGTGCTGGACTGGCTCCAGACCCAGGGCGGCGTGGCCGGGATGGAGAAGATCAAGCACGAGAAGGCCTCCATCATCTATGACATCCTGGACAACAGCCGCCTCTATAAGCCCTGCGCGAGGCCGGACAGCCGCAGCGACATGAACGTGACCTTCCGCACCGGGGACGCCGACCTGGACGCCCGGTTCGCCAAGGAGGCCCAGGCCCGCGGCCTCATGAATCTGAAGGGCCACCGCAGCGTGGGCGGCATACGGGCCTCCCTCTACAACGCCCAGCCTATGGAGGGCGTGCAGGCCCTGGCGGAGTTTATGAAGCAGTTTGAGGTACAGAACCATGTTTGAGATCAAGACTATGAACAACATCGCCCAGGCCGGCCTGGACGTCCTCACCGGCAAGGGCTTCACCGTCAATAACGACGCCGCCGACCCGGCGGGCCTGGTAGTCCGCTCCGCCAAGCTCCACGACATGCAGTTCGGCGGAAACCTGCTGGCCATCGCCCGGGCGGGCGTGGGCACGGACAACATCCCCGTGGAGCGGTGCACCGAGAGCGGCATCGTGGTGTTCAACGCCGCCGGCGGCAACGCCCAGGCGGTGATCGAGTTGGCCGTGTGCTCCCTGGTGCTGGCATCCCGGGACCTGATGGGCGGCCTTCTCTGGGCCAAGTCCCTGGCCGGTCATGAGAACGCCGAGGCGGAGGTCGAGGCGGGGAAGAAGGCCTTTGTGGGCCCGGAGATCATGGGCAAGACCCTGGGCGTCATCGGCCTCGGCAACATCGGGGCCCGGGTGGCCAACGCCGCCGCGGCCCTGGGCATGAACGTGCTGGGCTATGACCCGTACCTGTCCGTGGAGGCGGCCTGGCGCCTGTCCAGCGACGTACAGCACGCTGAGGACCTGGGCACCATCTACCGTAATGCGGACTACGTGCTGGTGCAGGTCCATCTCACCGACGCCACCCGCGGCATGATCGGCGCCGAGGCCATCGGCCAGATGAAGGACGGGGTGCGCATCATCAACCTGGCCCGGGGCGGCTTGGTGGACGACGGCGCCATGCTGGAGGCCCTGGCTTCCGGCAAGGTGGCCCGGTACGTCACCGACTTCCCCAGCGCCAAGCTCATCGGCACCAAGAACGTGGTGGCATTCCCCCACCTGGGCGCCTCCACGCCGGAGAGCGAGGAGAAGTGCGCCGTCATGGCCTCCAAGGAGCTGGCGGACTACCTCATCAACGGCAACATCCGCAACTCCGTCAATATGCCCCAGCTGGTGCTGGAGCGCCTGGGCGCCAGCCGCCTGTGCGCCATCCACGACAACGTGCCCAGGATGATCAACAGCTTCCTGGACCTGATCGGCGCCGAGAACATCAACGTGGAGCACATGCAGAACAAGGCCAGAGGCGCCGTCGCCTACACCGTCATCGACACCGGCACCCCCATCGGACCGGAATTGGCGGCCAAGATCGCCGCTGTGCCCCATGTGAAGCGGGTGCGGGTCCTGTAAACAGATCGTTTTCACGTCGCGCGGCCGGCGGCTCACGCCGGTCGCGTCCTTTTATGTAAACTATTTCATTTGCGTATCAAAAAATTTACATTTCAGAAACAAAAAATGGCGATAGTTACTTGCGTTCCCACACATTATATGGTATAGTAACACCAGTATGTAATACTTTTGACACCTTTTCGCACCCCTTACGGAGGATAAGTATGGCTGCTTTTCGTAGAACATTGGCGCTGCTGCTGGCCATCATATCGCTGCTGTCGCTGGGTCTCACGCCCGCCTTCGCGGCGGAGGGTGACCTGGCGGCAGAGGCCGCGCCTGCGCCCATCGAGGACGAGAGCGTGACAGAGCCGCCAGAGCCGGAGATATCCGAGCCGGAGACTGCTCCCGAGCCGGAGGTCATTCCCGAGTCGGAGGCCACCCCCGAGCCGGAGGTCATTCCCGAGCCGGAGGCCACCCCCGAGCCGGAGGCCACCCCTGAGCCGGAGACCACCCCCGAGCCGGAGGTCATTCCCGAGCCGGAGATCACCCCTGAGCCGGAGATCACCCCTGAGCCGGAGATCACCCCCGAGCCGGAGGCCACGGACGAGCCGGAGCAGGAGGCGTCCGGCGAGCCCAGCGAGGAGCCCCACAAGCAGTGGCCCTGGACGGAGCCGGGCAACTCTGTGGCGTCCATCATGGGCGGCGGCCGGAACCTGGTGACCGGGTCCCAATACTACTACAGCGAGAACGGCGGCCTCTACCTGGACGGGACGCTCCTGGCCAGCGTGAACGCCTACGACCTGAACCTGAGCGGCGGATACCTTTATTATACCGTTGATAACACCGTGTACCGCATGGCCGCCGGCGGCGGCAGCGCGGAGACTGTCCACGCCGCAGATGCCTCCATCCGGCAGCTGTACGTCATGGGACAGGAACTGCGGTATGTGGCCGGCGGCGCGGCCTGGTCCTATGACATGGGCGACGGCATGCTGGAGAAGCTGGAGAGCCCCGAGGGCGTGCTGGGCCTGATCCCCACGGCCTACGGGAACCTCTATCTCACCGGCGCCGTGTTCAACTACACCCTCTGGGCCAACGGCGCGGCCCTCTATTCCGGCATCGACAGCTGCTATACCGACAGCGGCTGGCTGGTGGTGGTCACCGGCGGCAATACATATCAGGCGGCCCTGGAGCCCCTGTTCACCGGTTCCATCAGCCTTCAGGCCTTCACCCTCCACGACGGTGAGGCCGTGGGAAGCGGCCTTACCGAGGAGGCCCAGCTGGCCAACGAGGCGGCGTTTTTGGATTCCGCCCAGTATGCCTCCATGCAGGCGGGTTTGGTGGCCGCCGAGGACGGCATCGCCGTGGCCAGCACCTCCCATGTGCTCAACAAGACCATGACCGCCAACCAGCAGAACATCGTCCTGCGGGCCCGGCAGATGGCGGAGGTCACCTGGACGCCCCAGAAGGACCGCTACGCCTGGGGCGGCAATGACACCTCCTACGTGTCCACCAAGCGGGCACGGGGCATCACCCTGAAGGCCGAGGACGGCACGGACACATCCACCTCCTACGCGCAGTTCAAGGCGGGGAAGACCTATAAGGGCATCCCGTACTCCCAGGCCGTTTCCACCGGCTATGTGGGCTGGGAGATATCCATCACCGGCTTTTTGAACGCCGTGAACGACCCCAGCAGCGCCTTCTACTCCGGCTACTCCGGCTATGAGCGGACCGCGCCGTACTACGGCAGCGACTGCTCCGGCTTCGTGTCCTACGCCTGGGACCTGCCCTATCGGTGCACCTGCACGAGCCTTCTG
>CANQIH010000106.1 GCA_947624035.1 uncultured Oscillospiraceae bacterium
CCGAGATCATGGACCTCAAAGACCTGGACATCTTCGAGGACGTGGACGTCATCCAGGTGGGCGCCCGGAACATGCAGAACTTCGAGCTTCTGAAGGGCCTGGGCCGCACCGATAAGACCATCCTCCTGAAGCGGGGCCTTGCCAACAACATCAAGGAGCTTCTCATGAGCGCCGAGTACATCATGGCCGGGGGCAACGAGAACATCATCCTCTGCGAGCGCGGCATCCGCACCTACGAGACCTACACCCGCAACACCCTGGACCTGAGCGCCGTGCCCGTTCTCCACGAGCTGACCCATCTGCCCGTGGTGGTGGACCCCAGCCACGCCACCGGTCACTCCAACCTAGTGCCCTCCATGGCCCTGGCCGCCGCTGCCTGCGGCGCCGACGGCATCATGGTGGAGGTCCACAACGACCCGCTCCACGCCCTGTGCGACGGCGCTCAGTCCCTGACCCCGGCGCAGTTCGACGGGATGATGAAGCAGGTGAAAAAGGTGCTGGAGGCCATGCGGGGATGACTGTGGGTATCGTAGGCCTGGGCCTCATCGGGGGCTCCCTGGCCAAGGCGTACAAGCGGGACAGCTCCGTCACGGTCCTGGGCTGGAACCGCACCGCCTCCGTCACGGAATTTGCCCTGCTCTCCGGGGACATCGACGGGGAGCTCACCGCGGACCGGCTGGCCGGGTGCGACCTGGTGCTCATCGCCCTGTACCCCCAGGCGGCCATAGAGTATCTCGCCGAACACGCGGACGACTTCTCCAAGACCGGCGTCGTCATGGACTGCGCCGGCGTGAAGCGGGAGATATGCGCCTTCGGCTTTGACCTCGCGGAAAAGCACGGCTTCACCTTCGTGGGGGGCCACCCCATGGCCGGCACCCAGTTCTCCGGCTACAAGTACGCCAAGGCCACCCTGTACGACCGGGCCCCTATGGTCATCGTGCCGCCGGTGTATGACGACGCGGCGTTCCTGGAGCGGGTGAAGTCCCTTCTCAAGCCCGCCGGCTTCGGGCGCTTCAGCGTCACCACCGCCGAGAGCCACGACGAGATGATCGCCTTCACCTCCCAGATGTGCCACGTGGTGTCCAACGCCTACATCAAGAGCCCCACGGCCCAGAGCCACAAGGGCTTTTCCGCCGGCAGCTACAAGGACCTGACAAGGGTGGCCTGGCTGAACCCGGACATGTGGAGCGACCTCATATTGGACAACCGGGACAACATGCTCACGGAGCTGGACCAGTTCATCGCGAGCCTGCAAAAGTACCGGGACGCCATCGCGGACGATGACCGCGCTGCCCTCCGGGCCCTGCTGGAGGAGGGCAAACGCCGCAAGGAGGAGATAGACGGATGAACGCCATCCACGTGCCCACCGGGTCCCCCTACGACGTGTGCATCGGCCCGGGCCTGCTCTCCGAGCTGGGCCCCTCCGTCCGGGCGCTGTATCCCAAGGCCGTCCGGGTCCTGCTGGTGACCGACAGCACGGTAGAGCCCCTATTTGCCGCCCCGGCAGCGGACAGCCTCCGGGCCGCCGGACTGGCAGCGGACACATACGTGCTGCCCAGCGGCGAGGCCTCCAAGACCGCGGAGCGGCTGGTGGAGCTATTGAACTTCGCCGCGGCCCACGGCCTGACCCGCTCCGACGTGTTCGTGGCATTGGGCGGCGGCATGACGGGGGACATCACCGGCCTCGCCGCCGCGGTCTACATGCGGGGCCTTCCTTACATCCAGGTCCCAACGACCTTACTCGCCGCGGTGGACTCCTCCGTGGGCGGCAAGACCGCCGTGGACCTGCCCGCCGGGAAGAACCTCATGGGCGCCTTCTGGCAGCCCGGGCTGGTGCTGTGCGACACGGACCTGCTGTCCACCTTGCCGGAGGGCGTGTTCCTCTCCGGCTGCGCCGAGGTCATCAAGTACGCCGTACTCTTCGATAGTGCCCTCTTCGATAGGCTGGACCGGGACGGCCCCGCCTTCGACCGGGAGGCGGTCATCACACAGTGCGTGGGCTTCAAGCGGGACGTGGTGGCCGAGGACGAGCGGGACACCGGCGGCCGCCGGGCGCTTTTGAACCTGGGCCACACCCTGGGTCACGCCGTGGAGGCCTGCAGCGGCTTCGCCCTGTCCCACGGCCAGTCCGTGGCCGTGGGCATGGCCGTAGTGAGCCGCGCGGCGGCCCAGGCCGGCATCTGCGGCCAGGAGGACGCCCGGCGGGTGTGCGGTCTTTTGGAGCGGTTCGGCCTGCCCACCGCCACGGACATCCCCATGGACCGGCTCATGGAGAAGATGCTCTCGGACAAGAAGCGCTCCGGGAACAAGGTCAGCGTGATCGTGCCGGAGCGCATAGGACAGTGCTCCGTCCGCCCCATGGGCCCGGACGAGCTGCGCCAGTTTATGAAAGCGGGACTATAGCATGACCGTCACCATCTACCCCTCCCGGCTGGCCGGGGACATCGAGGCCATCGCCTCCAAGAGCCAGGCCCACCGCCTCCTCATCTGCGCGGCCCTGGCGGACAGGCCCACCACCATCGCCTGCCCCACCCTGTCGGCGGACATCACCGCCACGGCGGACTGCCTGCGGGCCCTGGGGGCGGATATCGCCTATGAAAACGGCGTCTTTGCCGTGAAGCCCATCTCCGCCCTGCCGGACCGCGCCGCTCTGGACTGCGGCGAGAGCGGGTCCACCCTGCGGTTTTTGCTGCCGGTGGTCTGCGCCCTGGGCGCGGACGCCGAGATCGCCATGCACGGGCGGCTGCCGGAGCGGCCCCTCTCCCCCCTATGGGAGGAGCTGGAGGCCCACGGCGCGGTCCTGACCCGGCCCCGGCCGGACGTCATCGCCGTCTCGGGAAAGCTGGCCGCCGGGGACTATACCATCGCCGCCAACATCTCCTCCCAGTTCATCAGCGGCCTGCTGTTCGCCCTGCCCCTGCTGGTGGGGGAAAGCACCGTGACCATGACAGGGCATCTGGAGTCCGGCTCCTACCTGGACATGACCGTCCGGGCCCTGGGGAAATTCGGCGTGGATTGCCCTCTCCATGAGAACGTATTTTCCGTCCCCGGCGGGCGGCCCTACGCCTCCCCGGGCGCGGCCCGGGTGGAGGGCGACTGGTCCAACGCCGCCTTCTGGATCGCGGCTGACCGCATCCTGGGCGGGACGCTGAACATCACGGGCCTGGACCCGGAATCCCCCCAGGGGGACCGGGCGGCGGAAAAGCTGAGCCTGCGCATCGCGGCGGGCAGTGCCGTGGTGGACTGCCAGGACGTGCCGGACCTGGTGCCGGTGCTGAGCGTGCTGGCGGCCGTGAGCCCCGGCCAGACCCGGTTCGTCAACGCCGGGCGGCTGCGCATCAAGGAGAGCGACCGGCTGGCCACCACCGCCGCCCTCATCAGGACCCTGGGCGGCGACGCGGAGGAGCTGCCGGAGGGCCTTGTGGTCACCGGCAAGCGCCGCCTTGCCGGCGGTGAGGTGGACAGCGCCAACGACCACCGCATCGCCATGAGCGCCGCCGTGGCGGCCCTGGCCTGCGACGGGCCTGTGATATTGCACGGGGCCCAGGCCGTGAACAAGTCCTATCCCGCCTTCTGGGCGGACTACGCCCGTCTGGGCGGCCATGTGGAGGTGACAGAGCCGTGAGCAATTCCTTCGGTGAGCGCTACCGCTTCACCATCTTCGGCCAATCCCACGCCCCGGCCATCGGCGTCACTATCGAGGGCCTGCCCTCGGGCTTCGCGCCGGACATGGACGCCCTGGCGGCATTCCTGGCCCGGCGGGCCCCGGGCGGCGGCCCCTTCGGCACGCCACGGAAGGAGGCGGACGCCCCGGAGTTCATCTCCGGCCTGGTGGACGGCCACACCTGCGGCGCACCGGTGACGGCTCTCATCCGCAACACCAACACCCGCTCCGGGGACTACGACGAGCTGCGCCGCGTCCCCCGGCCGGGCCACGCGGACTTCGCCGCCTTCATGAAATACGGCGGGGCCCGGGACGTGGCCGGCGGCGGCCAGTTCTCCGGCCGTCTCACCGCGCCGCTCTGCATCGCCGGGGGCCTGGCCTTGCAGCTGCTGGCAAAGGAGGGCGTCACCGTCCGGGCAAAGATCGTGTCCATCGGCGGCGAGACGGAACCCGCCGCCATGCAGGCTGCCATGGCCGCGGCCAAGGAGGCCGGGGACTCCGTGGGCGGCATCATCCAGTGCGTGTGCGAGGGCGTCCCCGCCGGGCTGGGGGAGCCCATGTTCGGCGGCATGGAGAACCGCATCGCCCAGGCCGTGTTCGGCATCCCCGCCGTGAAGGGCGTGGAGTTCGGCGCAGGCTTCGCCGTGGGCGCCATGCGGGGCAGCGATAATAACGACCCCTTCTACTACGACGAGACCGGCGCGGTCCGCACCCGCACCAACAACCACGGCGGCATCCTGGGCGGCATCACCAGCGGCATGCCGGTGGTGTTCCGGGCCGCCTTCAAGCCCACGCCCTCCATCGCCCTGGAGCAGGACAGTGTGGACCTTGTGAGCCATGAGAATGTGAAGCTGGCCGTCCGCGGACGGCACGACGCCTGCATCGTGCTGCGGGCGGTGCCATGCGTGGAGGCCGCCGCCGCCGCCGCCATATACGACGCACTGCTGGAAAGCCGAGGTATCTGATGGACCTGACCGAACTGCGAAAAGACATAGACGCCATCGACCGGGAGCTGGTGGGGCTTCTGGAAAAGCGGCTGGACGTGGCCGCCGCCGTGGCCGCCTACAAGAAGGCCCACGGCCTGCCCGTCCACGACCCGGCCCGGGAGGCGGAGAAGCTCTCCGCCGTCCGGGACCTGTGCCGCCCCGCCACCGCGGGAGCCATCGGCGGCGTGTTCGAGAGCGTCATCGCCGCCTGCCGGGGCTATGAGGACGTCCTCATGGAGGCGGAGCATGAATAAGTACGGACTTCTGGGCCGGAAGCTGGGCCACAGCTGGTCCCCCCGTATCCACGACATGCTGGCGGGCTACGACTACCGCCTCTATGAGGTGGAGCCGGAGGACCTGGGCCGGTTCCTCAGGGAGACGGACCTTTCCGGCATGAATGTGACCATCCCCTACAAGAAGGACGTGGTCCCCTTCTGCGCAGCCCTATCCGACACCGCCCGGCGGGTGGGCAGCGTCAACACCCTGGTTCGCACCGTCGATGGCTGGTACGGGGACAACACGGACTACGCCGGCTTCCAGTATATGGTCCGGCGCGCCGGCGCGGACGTGCGGGGCAAAAAGGCGCTGATCTTCGGTACAGGCGGGGCCTCCCTGGCCGTCCGGACCGCCCTGGAGGACATGGGCGCGGACCCGGTGCTGCGCGTGTCCCGGACCGGAGAATTAAATTATGTAAACTTATACGACCAGACGGACGCCGCCGTTCTGGTGAACACCACCCCCCTGGGCATGTACCCGGACACGGGCGTGTCCCCGGCGGACCTGGGCCGGTTCCCGGCGCTGGAGGCGGTGTTCGACATCGTATACAACCCCCAGCGGACCAAGCTTTTGCTGGACGCGGAGGAAATGGACGTCCCCCACGCCGGGGGCCTCGCCATGCTGGTGGCCCAGGCCCGGCGCAGCGCCGAGCAGTTCGCCGGTCATCCCATCCCGGACAGCGCGGTAGAGGATATTATGTCAACTCTGTCCCACGAGACGGAGAACATCATCCTCATCGGTATGCCCGGCTGCGGCAAGACCACCGTGGGCCAGGCATTGGCGAAGGCCACGGGCCGCCCCTTCATCGACGCGGACGCGGAGATCGAGAAGGCCGCGGGCATGTCCATTCCGGACATCTTCGCCGCCGGGGGGGAGGCGGGCTTCCGGGCCCGGGAGACGGCGGTCCTCTCCGAGCTGGGCAAGGGCCCCGGCGCCATCATCGCCACCGGCGGCGGCTGCGTCACAAGACCGGAGAACTACCCCCTCCTGCGGCAGAACGGGCGCATCGTCTGGCTCCGCCGGTCATTGGAGGCGCTGCCCACGGACGGGCGGCCCTTGTCCCAGGCAAACCCCGTGGCGCTGCTCTATGAACAGCGGAAGGAAAAATACGCGGCCTTCGCGGACGCCGCCGTGGACAACGACGGCCCCCTGGCGGAGACCATAGACCAGATCATGGAGGCACTGAGATGAAGCTGCTCGTCCTGAACGGACCGAATCTGAACATGCTGGGCATCCGGGAGCCGGGCATCTACGGCACGGAGAGCTACGCCGCCCTGGAGGCTTTCGTCCGGGATGTGTGCGCCAAAAACGGCGTGGAGGCGGAGCTGTACCAGTCCAACCACGAGGGCGATCTGGTGGACAAGATACAGGCCGCCCTGGGGACCGCGGACGGCATCGTCATCAACCCCGCCGCCTACACCCACACCAGCGTGGCTATCCTGGACGCCCTGAAAGCCGTGGCCCTCCCGGCGGTGGAGGTCCACCTCTCGGACGTGAGCGCCCGGGAGGAGTTCCGCCATATCTCCTACGCCGGTATGGCCTGCGTCAAGACCTTCGCGGGCTACGGCTTTGACGGCTACCGCCTGGCCATCGAGTACCTGGTGGAGCACTACGGCAAATGAGCGCCAAAACGCCGGCAGGTCACCCTGCCGGCGTCTGAGGATATTCCGTTATGCCTCCAGGTCGTCCTCTTCCCCCTCATAGTTCTCCGGCCAGCCGCAGCCGCAGTACACCTGCCGGTAGAGACCGTATTCCCTGGACAGCTCGATAGACCGAAGGTAGCCGTTTCGCTTTTTGAAGTCCGACGGCAGCCACTTCACGCCGTACTCCGCCGCCAGCTCCTCCCCGATGGCGTTGATGAGAGGCGCGTTCTTGTGGGGGCTCACGGTGAGGGTGGTGCCGAAATAGTCAAAGCCCCACTCCGCCGCAGTGCGGACCGTGTCCTCCAGCCGCAGCCGGAAGCAGGCCGCGCACCGCTTTCCGCCCTCGGGCTCCCTCTCCAGGCCCTGGACGGCCCGGAAGAACTCCTCCCCCCGCCAGCCGGGCTCCAGCAGCACCGCCGGGTGCTCCAGGGGCATGGCCGCCATGAGCTGCTTGAGGGTGTCCAGCCGCCGGTCGTACTCCGCCTCGGGCCGGATGTTGGGGTTATAGAAATACACCGTCACGTCAAAGACCTGTGTAAGGTACTCCAGTACATAGCTGGAGCAGGGCCCGCAGCAGGCCTGCAAAAGGAGGCTGGGCCGCCGGTCCAGTCCGCCGATGACCTCGTCCAGCTCCTTCTGATAATTTCTCTTCTCCATACGCCGCTCCCGCATCGATCTTTTGCATATCAGGCATATCATAACACATCTTTAACGGAAACGGTACCATTTTTCTGGAAAAAACGGTATAATTATAAAAAACACGGAGGCACGCCATGGAACGGAAAGACAAGCTCAACTACTATCTGGACATCGCCGACGCCGCCCGGGAGCGGTCCACCTGCCTGCGGCGGACCTACGGGGCCATCATCGTGAAAAACGACGAGATCCTGGCCACCGG
>CANQIH010000107.1 GCA_947624035.1 uncultured Oscillospiraceae bacterium
GCGGTCTGCTGGGTCACGTAGTTCCAGTTGTCCTCAGCCTCGACCTTCTCGTCCAGAGCGCCGGTGCGGCCCAGCTGGGCGTCGGAGCCCATGTGGCCCTGGATGTGGATGATGTTGTACTCATCCAAGCCCTGAGCCTCCAGCCAGGAAACAGCGGTCTCGCCCTCAGCGGGCATGTCGGACACGACAGCGGCGACATACATGCTCTCATCGGCTTCCAGCATACGGTCGAAGAGGATGACCTGGGTGCCGGCAAGCTGAGCGTCCTGCAGGACGGTGTCCCAGCCGGTGGTGGAGCCGGGGGAGAGCAGGAGGTAATCCACCTCGTCCTGGATCATCTGCTGGGCAGTGGCGATCTGCTGGGCAGCGTCGTTGTTGTTGTAGAACGTGGCGTCGTAGCCGTTCTCCTCGCAGAAGGTGGCGCGCATGGCCGCGTCGTTGGCGGTGCGGTAGCCGGACTCATTGGGGTCATTGTTGATGACGCCGACCTTGATGAGATCGCCATCACCCGCAAAGGCGATGGAGCCAAGGCTAAGGACCATGGCCAGAGCCAGAGCAAGGGCAAAGATCTTCTTCATGATAGGTCTCCTTTTCAAAAATTCCGGGTCGCCCCGGTTTTGTTGTCAATATTAAACCAAAGCCCACCGGGAAAGTCAAGGCATTTTCCGTTTAATTGCCTAAATCTGTCCCCTTTCATAATACAATTTCCAAGCCTTTCTCCTGATAATTGATACAACTTTTTGAACTATTGTCCGCTTTTCCTTTTTTATGTTTGAATATTTTAGATTTAATGCTATAATCAGTTTAAATTTTTATTCTGCCAATTTCCACGTTTTGGGCGATATCTCTCGGCAAATTGCTCAGTCACTCTCCCTCAGGGCCATGACCGGCCCCTGCCGCCCCAAGATCTGTATTTTATTGTTTCCAAATCGAATACAAATCCACATCTCAAAAATACATATTCTGATACAATTTTATCGATTTATGACAAATCCCTCTTCCCTTGTGAAGCAATTATGCTATAATGGCCACAAAGCAGCAAAATACCCAGCGGGAGGCGTCAAATGGCCATCAAATACAAGGTCCTTGCGGACCAGCTCCGAGAGGAGCTGAACGCCCAGGAGCGGAAGGGCGGCAGCCGTCTGCCCACGGAGGCAGCGCTGTGCGAGCGGTTCTCTGTGAGCCGCCAGACCGTGCGCCACGCCCTGCGCCTTCTGACGGAGGAGGGCGTGATCACTGCCCGCCAGGGCAGCGGCACCTACGCCACAGGCCGTCCCTCCGGCACCGCCGTCCGGCAGGTGGCGGTGGTCTCCTCCTTTTTGGACGACTACATCTTCCCCACCGTCCTCCACGACGCCCAGAGCGTCTTTGCCGGCCAGGGCTACTCCATCCTGGTCTTTGCCACGGAGAACCAGGTGAGCCGGGAGCGGGAGATCCTTTTGCAGCTATTGGAGCAGCCCGTCAGCGGCATACTGGTGGAGGGCTCCAAGACCGCCCTGCCCAACCCCAACTCGGACCTCTACCAGCGGCTGCAGCGGTCCGGCGTCCCCATGCTGTTCCTCCACGGGGCCTACGCGGAGCTGGAGGGCATCCCCTGTATCTCCGACGACAACTTCGGCGGCGGGTACATGCTGGCCCGGTATCTCATCGATAAGGGCCACCGGGACATCGGCGGCATCTTCAAGTCCGACGACGTGCAGGGCCCCCAGCGGTACCACGGCTCCGTGTCCGCCATCCGGGACCGGGGCGTCTCCATATCCGACCGCCGCTTCTGCTGGTACGACACCCAGGACCGGCTGGAGATGCTGGAGCGGCCGGACGGGCCGCTGCTGCGCCGCTTTCTCACCGAGCGGCTGGCGGACGTGCCGGCCATCATCTGCTACAACGACGAGGTGGCCTTCCACCTCATCCAGGCGCTGCTGTCCATGGGCAAGCGGGTGCCGGAGGACGTGGCGGTGGTCAGCTTCGACAACAGCTACTACAGCCAGATCGGCCCCATCCACATCACCTCCCTCTGGCACCGCCGCAGCCGCATGGGCCGGGTGGCGGCGGAGGAGCTCATCCGCATCCTCCACGGCCAGCAGGGCGTATCCCGCTCCCTGGACTGGGAGCTGGTGGAGCGGGCCAGCAGCCGGTAACATGATATAGATTAGGAGGCGCGGCCATGACATTGGAAGAGGTGCTCCGGGACCCGGAGAACATCCCCGCCGTCCGCCGGTGGCTGTTCGAGCAGCTGGCGGCAGGGGCCCTGCCCGCCGGGCAGGCCGCCGCCGTGGCCAGGCGCATCGGCGTGGAGCTGGAGGCCGGCGGCTACGCCGTCGCCCTGTTCGATCTGCCCAGCCGGGATGCAGGCCCTATCGGCCACCCGGCTGACACCGCCCGGCGGACCCTCCATGCGTTCTTCCTGAAGTACTCCGAATACATGCCCGTCCAGCTCTCCCCCGGCCGGGCCGCCGTGCTCATCAAGGGGGAGCGGCGCCGGATGGATGAGCTGACGGAGCGGTGCGTGGCCGCCGTCCGGGAGCAGTACGGCCGCGCCGGCTATACCGGCTGGCACATGGCCGTCAGCGGCCCGGTGGATACGCTGGAAGCGCTGCCCGCCTGCTGCCGGGAGGCGGACCGGCTCTGGGCCATGCGCCACTTCCGGCCGGAACAGCAGGTGTTCCGACCAGGCGAGCCCGAGCTGTCCCCCCTGCCGGAGCAGGACGCCCGGCAGCTGGACGATATCTCCCCCGCCCTCACCGGCGGCTCCCTGCTGGACAGCTTTTTGTCGGAGGGCGCGGCAGAGGACGTCCCGGCCTTCGCCGCCGGCTATCTGGTCCGGCTGGGCGGGGCCTCCGCCTTTCTCCCCCTGCGGCACTACGGGCTGCTGGCCGCCCGGTTCGCGGCCGAGCGGTACCTGGCCGGTCTGGGCGTGGGTACGGAGCGGCTGCGGGCCCGGCTCCCTTCCTGGGAGACAGCGGAGCGGGACCCGGAGGCATTTCTGCGTCTGACCCTGGCCGCCGCCCTGTCCCTGCGGGACGAGGCCCGGGGCGCGTCCTTCCCCGGCGCCCTGGGCCGGGCCATGGCCTATGTCCAGGAGCGGTCCACGGACCCGGACCTGACCCTGGCCGCCGCGGCGGCCGCCGCCGGCGTCACGGAGAGCCACCTGTCCGCCCTGTTCCGCCGGACCATGGACGCCACCTTCACCCAATACGTCACGGAAAAGCGCATGGCCCTGGCCCGGCACCTGCTGCTGACCACGGACATGCGCCCCGGACAGATCGCCGGGGCGGCCGGGTATCGGGACCAGCACTATTTCAGCGCGGTATTCAAAAAGGTCCAGGGCTGTACGCCCACGGAATTCCGCGCACAAAACAAAACCGACGCAAAATAAAGACTGGAGCTTCTGAAAAGAAGCTCCAGTCCTGTTTTTGCGTATATCACTTCAGCACGGCGGCCGGCAGCGCGTGGGCGCCGGCGTCGGCCACGTCGTAGAAGCCCTCCTGGGCGGTGCCGGAGAACACGGCGCCGATGTCGCTGGAGGAACCCCACATGGCAATGAACAGCTCATAGGCCGCCTGGTCCAGCTCGGCGGGAGAGGCCTCGCCGTCCAGCAGCGCCTGGGCCGCCGCCACCTGCTCGTTCAGCATGTCCAAAACGCCCTTGGAGTCCTTGCCGGTGATCTCGGACACGTGGTCCGCGGTGACGGCCTCGGTGACCCAGTGGTAATCCTCGCCCAGGTCCTGCTCCGCCGCCTTGGCGGCAGCGTCCTCCTCGCTCTCAGCGACGACTGTGTGGTCCACCACGTCCTGCACGAAGGCGATGGCCCGCTCCAGGCGGACATGGGCGTTGTCCAGACCCGTGATGCCGATGGGCATGGGGTTATCGGTGCCCAGGGTGCCGGGGATGAACCAGACGGTCACCTCCACATCGTTCAGGCCGAAGTTCATCTGGGTGTTGACGAACTGGCCGGGGCGGCTGCCGTCGCTGAAGCCACGGGAATACATGGCGGCGTCCTGGCACTCGATGGTGCTGCCGTCGGCAGTCTCCAGTATGATGTACTGGTGGTCGGCACCGTCGGTGAGCTTGCCCGCTACGGGGTCCGCGGCCTTCAGGTGCCAGCCGTCGGCACCCTCCCAATAGACGGCGATGCAGCCGTCGGTGACGTTTTCTACGTTGGCCGCGTCAAAGGTCACCTCCACCACGGGAGAGGGAGGCGCCATGGGGCCGGCATTGCCGCCCACGGTGAACACGGTGTCTTTGCCGGTGTAGGCGGTCACGACGCCGTCGGCCTCCTCCACGTGGTCGATCAGCGCGCCGGCCGTGTAGAACAGGTCCATCTGGGTGACGGCCCCGTCGGCCACCGTCAGGGTGACCTGGGTACCGGCGGCCTTCAGCAGGTCGCCCACGGCCCGGACGGTGGCGTCCGCCACGTTGTTCTCGTTCATCTCGCCGCTGGCGGCCAGATTGTTGGCGCCGTTGACGTTCATGGCGTAGCCGCCGTCCTCGCCCTTGGCGGGGACAGCGATGCCGTTGACGGTGACGCCTCCGGCCTCAACCAGGGCCTTCACGCCGGCGGTCACGTCCTCGCCGAAGTACTTGGCCAGGTAGAACTCGCCCTGATAATCGGCGTCCCGGGGCTCCGGTGCCAGCTTGTATCCGGCGGTGCCGTCGCAGATGAGCGTGACGGTCCCGTCCTCCGCCGCCAGGGCGGCAGGGGCCATGGCCAGGGTCATGGTCATGATGACGGCCAGCACGAGGGCCATCCATTTGATCTTCTTCATAGTCTTATACTCCTTATTAGAAATTGGATTCAATAGAGCTCGATGGACGCGCCGGTCTCCGTGTCCCGGGCGAACCGGCGGATGAATTCCCAGGACAGCTCCGCCATCTGGGGCATGATCATGTGGGGCGTGTTCTCCAGGGATATGTAGCGGAACAGCCACTTCCCATCCTCGTTCCGGTAGTCGGAGAGATAGGCCTCCAGGCCCATGGCGTACCGCACCTCCGTCCGGTCCGCCGGCACGCCGTTCATGCGGGTGGCGTAGTCGGGCGAGGTCTGGGCCGCCAATATCTCCTCCCTGGAGCGCATCTTCAGCCGCCAGGCCGCCAGGCGGTTCTGGAAATAGAACACGTCGTCGTCGATCTTCTCCGGGGTCCTATCAGTCTTGCAGTAGCTGTTCTCCAGATTGCCGTTGATGTCGATGAGGGGATAGTCATACTGCCGGAAGGACTCTATGAGCTCCGCCGCCCGGGTCTTGTAGTAGTCCACCACGGCGCCGGACTGGAGCCCCACGGCGTCGCACAGGGTGGCCGCCGCGGCGATGAGCTTGGGGTGCCGGCGGTAGAACTCCAGGGCGTAGTAGCCGTTGTGGGACTGGCCGGTGAGGTACACCCGAGCGGGGTCCACGGGGTAGGCCTCCTTGACCTGGGCGATGATGCCCGGCAGCACCTCGTCGTTGTCCTCCGGGGTCTCCAGGGCGAAAAACAGCATCATGAACTCACCCCGGGCGCACAGCTCGATAAAGTCGTAGTAGAACTGAAACGCCGTCTGGGTGGAGATGGGGCAGGCCGTTCGGGGCTCTTTCATGACCACCAGCAGGGGCAGGTCGTGCTCCGGCTTTTCAAAGGCGCACTCCGGCGTCAGCGTTATGTACCAGTCGCGGCCCAGCCGGTGGTCCTCATAGCGTATGCCCCGCTCCCTCCAGAAGGGGGCCATCTTCGGGTCGTGGGCGTCCCGGCAGTCATACTCCAGGTGCATCCCCTCGGCCTGCCGCTTGGCGGCCATGGTGCGGATGTGCCGGTCGAAATCCCACTCCGGCTGATCGCGGCGGTAGATGACGCTGATGTTGTGCTGGTGGGCCTGGGTCAGGGCCAGCTTGCCGCTGATGTCCACCGCCGTCCGTCCGGCCACCGTCACCGGCTCCGGCCAGGCGCTCACGTCCAGGCCGGGCACGTCCGCCAGGCTGAGACCTGCGTCCGTCAGCATGCTGATATCCAGGTAGATGGGCATGTAGGATATCCGAAAGGTCCCCTGGGACTCGATCACCTTTTCGATGACCGCCCCGTGGACGCACTCGCCGCACTCCGCGAACTGGACCAGGACGTTCTCCCTTGCCGCCGCCTCCAGCATCGCCTCGTTGGCCGCCAGAAGCTCCATGCCCTGGAGGGGGTCGCCGTCGCCGGCCACATAGGGCACGTACAGCGCCGGGGCGTCATAGACCTGATGCTCACGGATGGCCGTGGGGGCCATGACCAGGCCCATCATGCCGGAGCAGGAGAACCACATGCCTCTCCCCTGCCAGCTTTTCACGTAATCGGCCAGGTACGGGATGCGGTTCACCCCGTCCCGGGATAGGTCGGTCCGGCCGGCAAAACGCTTCTCCGTTTTCCTGCCCTTGGCCAGCTCCGCCAGCTTACGGAACAGCGGCGCCGCCTCATTGGTGCAGTCCTTATAGGTCTCGTCCTGCCACAGGAACATATCGGGATAGGTGCATTTGTCGTTGTAATATGCCATAGAAACCTCACATTCACCCCCGCTCACATATTCCCTATATACAGGGGACTGTCCACGCTGCGCAGGTAGTTCTGATACTCCCGCGTGCCGTACAGCGCGTCCCGGAAGTTGATAAGCTCGATACCGCGCTCCCGTATCCAGTCCTTCAGCCGGTCGGAGGTCAGGGCCGCCACGTCCTCCGTGCGGACGGACGTGAAGTACTTGGCCCGGGGGCCGAAGTCGCCCTGCTTATAGACGAAGTAGTCCACATAGCCCGGGTGCCAGGACTGCTCCACGATCACGTCGTCGGGCAGGTCCAGCAGGTGGTCCGGGTCCTCGGTGTAGTACTTCACCGGGTCATAGCGCTCGTACTGCTCCGTGATGGAGTCGGTCTCGATCTCCTTATAGGCGTTCACCGGCGAGGGGATGAATATCTTCCTGTCCGCCCACCGGGGCAGGGGCTTATCCACGGCGGAATGGCCCTTCTTGACGCCGAAATGGTAGGCGATGCCGTACTCGTCGCAGATCTTTTTCTTCACGGCGTTGAACACCGTCTCCGCGTTAGAGAGGTTGGTGGTGTCCGGCACCTTGCCCAGGATGCGGATGCAGCGGGCCATCTGGGCGTGGCACTCCGCCTCCAGCTGGGCCGGGTCGATGTCCCCGGCGGTCAGGATGTCGCGGCGGAACCGGCCCGTGCCCGGGATGACCAGGGTGGGCACCTTCTCCGGCGGCAGCACGGGGCTGCACCAGAAATGGGTGTGCCAGCCCACGGATATCCAGGGCATGTCCTTCAGGAGCGTCAGGGCCTCCTCCGTGCCGGGGGACTCCAGCATCACGTCCGCGGACGTGACCACGCCGTTTCGTATGGCCTCGAAGGTGCCCAGGTTGAAC
>CANQIH010000108.1 GCA_947624035.1 uncultured Oscillospiraceae bacterium
GGTGGTCCGGCCCACGGTGTGGTTGGGGCAGGCGGACACGTGGGCGCCCATGGTGCTGAGGGGATAGATGAGCGCCGTGCCCTCCTGGATGGCCAGCCGCTCGATGGCGTCGGTGTCGTCGGAGCACCAGATCTGGGGGCTGTAGTAGAGCATCCCCGGGTCGTACCGGGCCCCGCCGCCGGAACAGTTCTCCAGCAGGATGTGCGGAAACCGCCGGCACAGCCGCTCCTGCAGCTCGTACACCGCCAGCACGTACCGGTGATAGAGCTCCCCCTGCCGGTCCGCGTCCAGCCCGAAGCTGCCCAGGTCGGACAGCGGCCGGTTCATGTCCCACTTCACATACTCG
Organism: uncultured Oscillospiraceae bacterium; assembly: GCA_947624035.1. Lineage (GTDB taxonomy): Bacteria > Bacillota > Clostridia > Oscillospirales > Oscillospiraceae > CAJOIG01. The sequence goes on from CANQIH010000108.1 coordinate 347, forward strand.
ATGTTGGCGCTGGTGAGGATGGCCTCGATGCGGCCCCACACGTATTTCAGCACCTCGCCGCGGGTCAGGTCCAGCACGTACTGGTTCCGGGCCAGCCCCGCCCGTCGGCCAGGGACCTGGATGGCCCAATCCGGGTGGGCGCGATAGAGGTCGGAGTCCGGGGAGATCATCTCCGGCTCCATCCACAGGCCCAGCTTCATCCCCATGGCGTTCAGCTCATCCGCCAGCCGCTTCAGACCGCCGGGCAGCTTTTCCTCGTTGACATACCAGTCCCCCAGGGCCCGGTTGTCGTCGAACCGGTTGCCGAACCAGCCGTCGTCCACCACCAGCATCTCGATACCCAGCGCCGCGCCGGTCCGGGCCATGTCCAGCAGCTTTTCCGTGTCGAAGTCGAAGTAGGCCCCCTCCCAGCTGTTGAGCAGGATGGGCCGCTCCCTATCCTTCCACTGGCCCCGGATGAGGTGGCCCCGGTAGAGGTCGTGGAGCGTGCGGGTCATGGCCCCCAGGCCCTGCCGGGAGCAGGTCATCACCACCTCCGGGGTCTGAAAGCTCTCCCCGGCGGCCAGCCTCCAGCAGAAATTATACGGCGCGATGCCCATCACGGCCCGGACCTGTCCGAACTGGTCCACCCCCGCCTGGGCCTCGAAGTTGCCGGAGTACACCAGGTGCATGGCGTACACCTCCCCGGCGGTCTGGGTGGTCCCAGGGCTCAGCAGCGCCAGGAAGGGGTGCTCCTGGTGGCTGGTCTCCCCCCGCTCGGAGAAGACCCCCTGCCGCCCATGGCCCAGGGGCCGCCGCTGGATGATGCGCTCCCGGGCCCATGCCCCGTGGAGGGTGAGCATCTCATAGTCCCTATTATCCATGTCCAGGCAGGCGGACAGCGCCTTGGTGAGGTAGAGCACCGGCTCCTTCGTGCCCAGGTTCCGTATCCGCGCGCTCCGGGTGAGCACGTCCAGGTCCTCAAAGACCGTGTACTCCAGCTCGATCTCCAGGCCCAGCACATCGTCCGCCAGCGTCACGGTGAGGGCCGTGCAGTCCGCCTCGCCGCCGAAGGTGGCGGGCAGGCCGGGCAGAGGCTTTTTGCCCTTCTGGACACTGTGACGGCGGTAACCCGCCTCCACGGCGCAGTGACCGGCGGCCGTGCGCACCTCCAGGCAGTGCTCCCGGAAGTCCCCCGTCCCGCCGGTGGGATACTCAAAGGGGGCAGAGTCCAAGAAGCTCAGCTTGTCCCGGCCGTTTCGCTCCGGCGTGTAGGGCGGCTCGTCCGTCCGGGTGAGGCAGGCCGCGTCCATGCCATGCAGCCGGGGGCCGTAGTAGCAGTGCGTAAGGTAGCCAAAGGCGTCCTCCGCCCGCATGATGTAGCTGGTGTTTGGAGTGTCCAGCTTGAATATCCTCTTTTCCTCGTCAACGGTGATGCCCATACCGCTCAGCGCTCCTTTTTCCGTCCGCTCATCCCGCGGCCGTCTTCTGCTGAGATGATAGCAGAGCCCGGCGGAAAATACAACCGTCTTCTCGCGCCCCGGCCGGTTGACATCGCACTTGCTTTGCCTTATCCTGTATTCGGAGGTGGGGACACATGAGATTTGAAAACGACGGCGGCGCGCTGGTCTGCCGCCACAACGGCGAGACCCTGCGGATCGAGGCCTGGGGCCCCGACTCTCTCCGGGTCCGCAGCACCATGCTGGGCGCGTTCACCGGGAACGATTGGGCCCTGACGGAGCGGCCCGCCCCCGCCCGGACGACCGTGGAGATACGGCCGGCCACACAGGGCGTGGGCTTTGAGGTCCCGGGACGGCAGGAGGCGGTGCTAGTAAACGGCCGCATCCGGGCCGAGGTCAACTTCGCGGGGGTCCTCTCCTTCTATAAGGACGGCAAGCTCATACTGCGAGAGTACTACCGGATGTACGACGGCACCCTCTCCCGGGAGAGCCGGTGCCTCAAAGTGGCCGGCCGGGAGTGGAAGGGCATCATCGGCGGGACGGAGTTCTCCCTGAACGTGAAGTTCGAGTCCGACCCCGATGAGATGATCTTCGGCATGGGGCAGTACCAGCAGCGCTGTCTGGACATGAAGGGCTGCGTGCTGGAGTTGGCCCAGCGCAACTCCCAGATATCCGTCCCCTTCGCCCTGTCCTCCCTGGGGTACGGCTTTCTCTGGAATGACCCCGCCGTGGGCCGGGTCACCTTCGGAAAAAACTACACCGAGTGGATCGCCCGTTCTGCCCGGGAGATGGACTATTTCATCACCGTGGGCGGCACGCCCCGGGACATCCTCCGCCGCTACACGGACGCCACGGGCCGGGCCGGTGTGTTCCCGGAGGCGCTGATGGGCCTTTGGCAGTGCAAGCTCCGGTACCGGACCCAGGAGGAAGTGCTCACCGTGGCCCGGCGGTACCGGGAAGAGGGCATCCGGCTGGACCAGATCGTCATCGACTTCTTCCACTGGCCCTATCAGGGGGACTGGCGGTTCGACCCCAAGTACTGGCCGGACCCCAGGGCCATGGTGGAGGAGCTGCACAGCATGGGCACAAGGGTCATCGTATCCGTGTGGCCGTCGGTGGACCGGCGCAGCGAGAACTTCCAGCCCATGACGGAGCAGGGCCTTCTCATCCGCACAGAGCGGGGCGCCGCCCAGACCTACGACTACCAAGGCGACTGCGTGGAGATAGACCCCTTCAACGCCGAGACCCGCCGGTACGTCTGGGAGACGTGCAAGCGGAATTACTACGACCTGGGCATAGACGCCTTCTGGCTGGACAACTCCGAGCCGGACTACGGCGTGTATGACTTTGAGAACTACCGCTACAGCGCCGGCCCCGCCCTTTCCGTCAGCAACATGTACCCCCAGATGTACAGCCGCGCCTTCTACGACGAGATGGTCAAGGACGGCCGGCCCGTGGTGAACCTGATCCGGTGCGCCTGGGCGGGCTCCCAGAAGTACGGAAACGTGATCTGGTCCGGGGACGTGCCCTCCACCTTCGAGGCCTTCGCGGACCAGATCCAGTGCGGCCTCAATATGGGCCTGGCCGGTATACCCTGGTGGACCACCGACATCGGCGGCTTCATGACGGACGACGTGAACGACCCCGCCTTCCGGCAGCTGCTCATCCGCTGGTTCCAGTTCGCAGTGTACTCCCCCGTGCTGCGGATGCACGGCGACCGGGGCCCCTACGACATCTCCCCGCTGGACGAGGGAGACAGCGGCGGCGGCTTCATGCGCACCGGCCAGCCAAACGAGCTGTGGAGCTACGGCGAGGACTGTTACCGTATCATGCGCAAATACTACGATATCCGTCTGGGCATGCTGGACTACATCAAGTCCCTCTACGACCAGGCCAGCACCGACGGCTCCCCCCTGCTCCGGACCATGTTCTACGAGTTCCCGGACGACCCTATATGCTGGCGGCTCACGGACCAGTACATGTTCGGCGAAAAGTACCTTGTAGCGCCGGTGCTGCACCTGGACCAGTTTGAACGGGAGGTATACCTCCCCGCCGGTTTGTGTAGGCTCACCTCCACCGGGGAGATATACGGCGGCGGCCGGACCGTGACCGTGGCCGCGCCCATCGACTACATGCCCGTATTTGAACGGGTCTGAGGATATGCGAAAGCCCCGCCGGGAAGCTCCCTTCCCGGCGGGGGCTCTTATTCTGTCTCACAGCCACCGGCCGTCCCCGGCCTGTATCTTCATCTCCATGGGCGCCAGCGCCACGGTCTGTCCGTCCAGGGGAAAGTCCACGGCGCGGAGGGTGTTGTTGAAAAAGAACCGGTACAGGCCGCCCTGGCCCCGGCGGGCAGTGACCTCCACGCCCAGGGGCAGGCCCTCCAGCATGGGGATGTCCCGCTCCCGGCATATCTCCGCCATCAGCGCCCGGTACAGCGCCCGCTCCCCCACGGTGCCCACGTAGTAAGCACATCCCGTGCCAAAGGCGTTTTTCGTGACGGCCGCTGCGCCGGCATAGAACTTCTCCGTGTAGCGGGCCCAGACCTGGGCCCCCTCCGGCTCCAGGATGTCGCACCAGCCGGTGACGTCATAGCCGCTGCCGTCCGCCGCCGCGATATGCTGGCGGCGCGCTCCGATGGCGTCGTACTCCTTCACCCGGCAGCCGCACAGCCGCCGGAACACCGTGGGCAGGGGTTCGCCGAAGAGGCAGTTGTTGTGCTTATCCTTCACGCCGCTGCGGTTGGTGATGACCACCGTCCCGCCCTGGGCCGTGAACCCCTCCAGCCGGCGAGCCAGCGCCGGGTCCGTCACGTAGTGGGTGGGCGCCAGCACTGCCTTGTACCCCTCCAGCGGGGCGTCCTCCGGCAGGATATCCAGGCCGATGCCCAGGCCCATGCAGGCGTCATGGAAAAGCCGCAGCTGGGTCCAGTAGGCAAAGCCCTCGGACTGACGCTGGTTTTTCAGGGCGAACTCCTGGTCCGCGCCGTACAGCATGGCCACCTGGCCCCGGATGGACGTCCTGTCCAGGTCCGGCATCTGTTCCAGGCGGCGGCAGAAGCGCCCGATCTCCGCCAGGCGGCGGTTGTCCCGGTCATCGTGGTCCAGCACGCCGTGACCCAGCATCTCCGCCCCGCTGCATGAGGAGCGCCAGCGGAAAAAGCTCACCAGGTCCGCCCCGTGAGCCACGGCCTGCATGGCGTATCCTTCGATCATGCCCGGCTCCGGCGCGGGGCCCATGGGGCTCCAGCAGCCCCCGGCGCCGGCCAGCTGCTCCAGTATCCAGAAATTCTTCCGCTTGAAGCTCCGCACCAGGTCCAGGCCGAAGGCGTTGGAATAAAGGGTCTCCCCGTCCTCGGGCAGGACCATGGGCGGGTAGTTGTCGTATGCCGCCACGTCCAGGCAGGCGTACTCCTGCTGAAAGTCCGGCATGTTGGCGCAAAACCAGCTGTTGGTGGTGACCGTGGCGTCCGGGTCATACCCCTTGATGATGTCCCGCTGCTGCCGCACATAGTCCGCGAGGCACCAGGCGCCGAAGCGCTCGTAGTCCAGCATACAGGCCGGGTTATACCAGTCCGGCATATAGTCTTCCGACACGGGGGGTTGTATCTGCTCCCAATCGCTGATCTCGCCGCTCCAGACCTCATTGCCCCAGGCCTTGTTCAACGCCGCCGTGGTGCCGTACCTCTCCCGCAGCCAGCGGCGGAAGGCCTCCCGGCAGGAGGGGCATGTGCAGTGGCTGCTCTCCAGCTCGTTGTCGATCTGCCAGCCATATACCTCCGGGCGGCCGGCATACCGCCGGGCCATCTCCGTGGTGATACGGGCGGCATACCGCCGGAACACCGGGCTCTGGATGCAGCGGTGGCCCCGGATGCCGGTGGCGATGGGTCTTCCGTCCCGGCCACACTGGACCGTCTCCGGGTGGTCCGTATAGAGCCACATGGGGGCGCTGTTGGTGGGGGTGCACAGGAGCACCTGCATCCCGTGGCGGGTGATGGTGTCGATGGCACTATCCAGCCAGCCGAAGTGAAAGCGGCCCTCCGACGGCTCCAGGCGGCTCCAGGCAAACTCCGCGAGGCGCACCACACGGACGCCCAGCTTGGCCATTCTGGCCGCGTCATCCTCCCACAGGGACCGGTCCCATTGCTCGGGATAATAGGCCATGCCCACTTTTATCACGGTGCCGGTCTCCCCCCTTCCGTCACGCCGGACGCAGCGCTGTCAGTTGATGGTCTCAGCCTTTTTCCGCCAGGCGCCCCGGCGGTAGGCGATATAGGTCAGCAGCGCGCCCACGGCCCAGGAGATGAGAAGAGAGGCGAACAGCGCATGGGGCTGGCCCTTGGGGAAGGCGTCGTTGCGGGTGAGCCAGGCCAGGCCGTAGGCCACGGGGACACGCAGCACGATGGTGCTGATCATGGTGATCCACATGGGGGTGGCGGTGTCGCCGGCGCCCCGCATCACGCCGCCCAGCACCTGGGTCACGGCCACGCAGATATAGCCCACCGCCAAAATGCGCATCATGCGCACAGCCAGGTCCATCAGCTCCGGCGTGTCGGTGAAGAGGTCAAAGAGGTAGCGGCTCGCGAACAGCAGTATCGCCGTGATGGTGGCGGAGGTACCCAGGGCCATGGCGCCGCCCTGCTTCGTGCCCTGCTGCACCCGGTCCAGACGGCCCGCGCCCACGTTCTGCCCGGCAAAGACGCTCATGGCCTGTCCAAAGCTCATGTTTGGCATCATGGCAAAGCCGTCCACCCGCATGATGATGACGTTGCAGGCCATCACCATCTCGCCCATGGTGTTGGTCAGGGACTGGACCACCAGCATGGCCACGGACATGATGCCCTGGGTGATGCCGGAGGGGACGCCCAGGTTGATGATGCGCAGGGACACGTCCTTGCTCATGCGCAGGGTGCGCAAGTTCAGGTCGAACACGTCCCGCATGTGCAGCAGCTTCACGAGGCACAGGGCCGCGGAGATGCCCTGGGCGATGATGGTGGCCAGGGCCACGCCCGGCACGCCCAGGCCGAAGCTGGCCACGAACCACACGTCCAGGAAGATATTCAGGATGGTGGCCAGCAGCAGAAAGCCCAGGGCGGAGAAGGAGTCGCCCATGCCCCGGAGGATGCCGGAGAGGATGTTATAGTATGTAAAGCCCGCCGCGCCCAGGAAGAATATCTTCAGGTACTCGGAGCACCACTCGAACACGGAGTCGGGGGTGCTCAAAAGCCGCAGCAGCGGGTCGGTGATGACCACGCCGATGAGCATGGTGGCCAGCGAGGTGATGGCAGCCAGGGTGATGCAGTTGCCGATGGCCTTGGAAAGCCCCTCCCGGTTGCCCGCGCCGAAGTTCTGGCTGATGACGATGCCCGCGCCGGTGGACACGCCCACGAACACAGCCAGCAGCAGGTTGAAGATGGGCATACAGGTGCCCACCGCCGCGAGGGCGTTGTCGCCCACGTACTTGCCCACCACGATGGAGTCCACCGTGTTGTAGAGCTGCTGGGCCAGGTTGCCGATGAGCATGGGCACGGCAAATTCCATGATGCGTTTCCAGGGCGCGCCCTCGGTCAT
>CANQIH010000109.1 GCA_947624035.1 uncultured Oscillospiraceae bacterium
CACAGTTTCGGGAGCTGGAAAAGGCACTGCAAGCGCCGGTATACTTTGCAGAGCCGCACAAGCCGTGGCAGCGAGGCACGAATGAGAACACGAACGATCTGATACGATTTTTCTTTCCAAAGGGCTATGATTTCAGGAAAGTCACAGAAGATGACATTGCGAGAGTGGAGCATCTGCTCAACTCTCGTCCCAGAAAATGCCTCGGTTGGCGCTCTCCTGCCGAAGTTTTTGGTGTTGCACTTGCTTGACAATCTGCCGGAAGGCTGCCATGGGGGCCCCAAAGAGCACGCCTGCTCTTTGGGGAGAGGAGGCGCCGCGCAGTATTCAGGACCTGGCGCTTGCGCCAGGTCCTGACACATTGCCGCGTGCGCCGATGAGGGGGCCGATGGTCTGGCAGTTATCTCAAACGCCCTTTCTCACCACCTCGTCCGCCCAGCGGCGGAAGGCGGCCATGTACGCCCCGGCGGCCAGGCTGGCGCCGGTCTCCTCGCTCTCCTCCCGGGCCGCCTGGTACACCCTGCCCATGACGGTCCGGATGAGCCGGTCCGCTTCCCAATAGGTCAGCTCCCGGCCGGACCGCTCCAGCGCCAGGCCCCCGGCTCCGGCGGCGAACCCGGGCCCGAACAGCACGCCCCGGTCTGTGAGATACCGGCGGGCGGCCGCTCCGCAGGCCAGGGGCACGCCCTCGAACACCCCGGCCAGGCCGTGGAGCGCCAGCCGCTCCGCCCCGGCCCGGTCCAGGGGCGGCCCGCCGCCGCAGAGGAACCACAGGTCCGCCGGCACGTCCCACAGCCCCGGCCCCTGGCAGTAATCTACCCCCGGCGTGCGGATGGCCCGCAGCAGAAGCGGAAGCTCCGGTTCCCGTGCCATGGCCCGCAGCAGCTTCAGGGGCAGGCCGCCGGGGGCCAGCAGATACCCGCCCGGTGAGCCGATGGCCACCGCCCGGGCGCCGGATTGGACCGCCCGCTCCGCGGCCCAGGCCGCGAGACTGCCCTCCCCGGCAAACACCGCCGTCCGGCCCTCCAGCATGGTGCCGCCCTGGGCCTGCAGGGCGTGCTGGGCGAAAAAGACAAGGCCGTAGCCCGCCGCCTGGACCTGGGTCATGGCCGTCCCGGCCCGGGCAGGGACATCCCTGCCCCGCAGCGCCATGAGCCGCTCGTACTGCCCCAGCAGATAGCCCCGCTCCCGGCGGGGCAGGCCGTGCCCCATCCAGTCTGCCGGCGGCCGGTCCATCCAGGGCAGCAGCCCCTCCATGAAGCTCTGGCAGAACCGGCGGCTCTCGCCGTCGCTGAGGGTCCAGGTGTCCACGTCCGCCCCCGCCACGGCCCCGCCTATATCCAGCCCCGCCACGCTCCCGGCCAGGGTCCCGTCCAGAGCCATGGCCTTCGCCCGGTCCATATCCAGGCCGGGCCGCAGCACCACGCCGCCCCGGCAGGGGCCAAGCAGGCCGCTGCAGCGCACGTATACCCCCTCCGTCCAGCGCAGGCGGCCCCGCTCGTCCCGCCACCGCACCGGGAAGCTCACCGCCTGCTCCGGCGCGGCCAGGCGCTCCAGCACCCCCGCCCGCTCGTAGTCCGGCCGCCCCGCCACGCAGGGCGCCGCCGCCTCCAGCAGCGCCTCCCGCGTCTCATAGAATATCCCCCGCTCCCTGTCCCGGGCTGCCAGCTCCCGCCGGACCCGCTCTGTATATGGCTGTCTCTCCATGGCGTTCCTCCCGCAACTGACTTTTTGAGCTTATGCGGGGCCGGGAATGTCCTATGCGCGGCAGGGGAAGACCGTCGAGGCCCGTCAGCGCCGAGAGGAAGATCAGGGGGATGAAGTTGGAGAAGTACCGCCATCGGGCCTCCCACCAGAGCAGAAACAGCAGCAGGCCGAACACCGCCGCCCGGGGCGCGATGGACCGGAACACCCGGTCCCCCCGGGCGAATATGTCCCCCGCCGCTCCCATGATCAGCAGCAGATAGGCCGCCAGCAGCGCCCCACCGCAGACGTGCTTGTAGGCGCCGTAGCCCTCCCCGCCCGGCAGCAGGAACTCCCGCAGGGCGGTCTCCCCCTCCGGCGTGCCACCCAGGCAGTCCGAGAGGCCATAGGTGCCGTCCCCGAAGCAGATGTCCGCCTTCCTTGACCAGAGTTCAGCCATGCCGGAGAGGCCCCGGGCGGCGACGCGGCGGCCGATCTCCGCCCGGATGGCCTCATCCCGTTCCTCGCGGTCTTCAAAGGAGCGGGTGAAGTCATAGTCGCCGGGGTCGTACATGCCGCTGTCCGAGAGGCCCATCATCACCCAGTGGAGAAGCGGCGTGCGCAGCCGCTCCGTCTGTGCCGGGTCCAGGTGGGCGGAGACACTGGCATTGAGCTGTGCCTGGCCCAGGCCTATAACGGCGGCGCAGACGAGCCCCAGGGCCGCGGTCTTTTTCCAGTCCCAGGTGAAGAGCCCGTCGATGAGCACCGCGATAAGGGCGATGGCCGCCGTGGGCTTGATCTGGGTCCCCGCTGCCGCCGCGAAGCCCGTCAGGACATAGAGCCCCGCCCGCCGGGGCCGATGCGGCTGGTCCTTCGCCAGCTGGTACAGCCGGTATGTCAGCACGGGAAACAGCATGGAGAGGCCGTCCGTGTAGAAGGCCGGGGCCAAAAACCAGAAGGGCGGGCTCACGGCGAACAGCGCGTAGGCCGCCGCCCGGCCCCGGGGACCCAGCAGCCGGGCCGCCGCCGAGCCGGTGACGTACACGGTCCCGGCGCAGAGAAGGCCGTTGACCGCCGACGCGGCCATGTAATAGTCCGTGGACCCCACCGCCCGGGCGGCGCGGAACACGAGGTACAAAAGCCGCAGGCCGCCGAAGTTGTTGGAAAAATAGGAGAAATACTCCTTGTAATCACCGAGATCCCCGGTCTCCGCCCACTGGACCGCCCCGCCGAAGATGGCATCCACATCGAACACGGGCCGGTACCGCAGCCGGGCCGCCAGGACCATCTGCACCGCGAACAGCGACGCCGGGAACAGCCAGCCATACCACCGCTCCGCCTTCGCCAGGGCAGCGGAGTAGGCCCCCGCCAGATACCACACCAGGACCACGGACGCCAGCGCCGGGATAGTCCAGGCCAGCAGCCGCCCGGCCCCGTAGCCGTAATACCCGCCCCGGACCATCCCCAGGGCGATCCACCCGAAACACAGGGCGAACAGGCCGTAAAACAGCTTCACACATATCGTTCTCATCACGCCGCCTCCATTCTATCATAATAGAATATTCTACTGTGATAGAATACCATGTTCGGCGCTGTCCGTCAACCGGCAAGAGATGGCAGCGATCAGATGACAAATTTTTAATTTAACGCGAAAAAGTATTTTTTCACCTGGGGACCTTGCATTTTGGCCCTGTGCGTGTTACCATTGTCTATAATCACTACCCAAAAGGATAGAAAATCGACCTATTTGGAGGAACACACAAAATGTTCAAGAAGTTGATCGCGTCTCTGAAGGAGCATCCCCGCAAGATCGTATTCACCGAGGGCACGGACCCCCGCATCCTGGAGGCATCCGCCCGTCTGCTGTCCGGTACCTTCCTGACCCCCATCCTGATCGGTAAGGAGTCGGAGATCTTTGAGGCCGCCGAGGACGTGGGCTTCAACATCCGCGGCGCCGTCATCATGGACCCGGAGAAGTACGACGATATGGACACCATGGTGGCAAAGATGGTGGAGCTCCGCAAGGGCAAGATGACCGAGGACCAGTGCCGGACGCTGCTGAAGCAGGGCAACTACTTCGGCACCATGCTGGTGGCCATGGGCCAGGCCGACGCCCTGCTGGGCGGCGCCACCTACTCCACCGCCGACACCGTCCGTCCCGCCCTGCAGCTGGTGAAGACCAAGCCCGGCAACAAGATCGTGTCCTCCTGCTTCATACTGGTCCACCCCTCCGCCACCGGCGACAACACCGTGCTGGCCATGGGCGACTGCGGCATCAACATCCGGCCCACCGAGGACGAGCTGGTGGAGATCTGCCAGGAGACCGTCAAGTGCGGCCGTCTGTTCGGCATCGACCCGAAGGTGGCCTTCCTGAGCTACTCCACCCTGGGCTCCGGCGCCGGCGAGGACGTGGACCGGATGCGCAACGCCGCCCAGAAGGCCCAGGCCGCCATGCCCGACGTGCCCATCGCCGGTGAGCTGCAGTTCGACGCCGCCGTGGCGCCCCGGGTGGCCGCGACCAAGTGCCCCGGCAACAAGGTGGCCGGCTATGCCAACACCTTCATCTTCCCGGACATCAACGCCGGCAACATCGGCTACAAGATCGCCCAGCGGCTGGGCGGCTTTGACGCCTACGGCCCCATCCTCCTGGGCCTGAACGCCCCCATCAACGACCTGAGCCGCGGCTGCCGGGCCTCGGAGGTCTACTCCATGGCCATCATCACCGCCGCCCAGGCCAACAATCTTTGATCATAGGTCGTAACAGAAGAGAGGCGCTCTTTTTAGAGCGCCTTTCTTTTTATACTGGAAGTTATTGACAGACCCACAGACCAATGATATGATCGAGAAAAAACCCAGGAGGTGCGCCATCATGGCAGGACCCATCACCGTGGCGATATGCGGCTGCGGCAGCCGGGGGCTGGACGCCTACGCTCCCTACGCGGCCGCCCACCCGGACCGGATGAAGATCATGGCGGGGGCCGACCCCCGGCCCGAGCGGCTGGAAAAACTCAGAAATACCTATGGCGTGGCGGAGGACATGTGCTTTCCCAGCGACGAGGCCATGCTGGCCCAGCCGAAACTGGCGGACGCCATGATCATATCCACCCTGGACAGCACCCACGTGAGAAACGCCCTGGCGGCCCTGGACAAGGGCTACCACATCCTGCTGGAAAAGCCCATCTCCGCGGACCTGGGCGAGTGCCTGGCCCTGCGGGAGAAGGCCCGGGAGACTGGCCGGGCGGTGGTGGTATGTCATGTGCTGCGCTACACCGGCTTCTATTCCACGCTCCAGGCCCTGGTGTCCGGCGGCGGGATCGGCAGGCTCCAGACCATCCAGGCCTCCGAGAACATCGGCTGGTGGCACTTCGCCCACAGCTTCGTCCGGGGCAACTGGCGGCGGCAGGACGAGACCAGCCCCATGATCCTGCAAAAGTGCTGCCACGACATGGACATCTTCCGGTGGCTGGCCGGGCGGAAGTGCCTGGCCGTGCAGAGCTTCGGCTCCCTGGACTTCTTCAAAGCCGAGAACGCCCCCGCCGGTGCGGCGGATAGGTGCTGCGGCTGCCCCGTCCGGGACGGGTGCATCTACGACGCATACAAAGTGTACTTCTCCGACCCCCACTGCGGCATCGAGCACATCGGACCACAGTGGCCTGTGGACGTGGTGGCCACGGACCCCACGCCGGAAAAGCTCCGGGCGGCCTTGGAGACGGGGCCATACGGCCGGTGCGTGTTTCGGTGCGACAACGACGTGGCCGATCACCAGACCGTCAGCATGCTCTTTGAGGGCGGCCTCACCGCCAGTTTCACCGCCAGCGCCTTTACGGAGGACTGCCACCGGACCATCAAGCTCACCGGCACCAAGGGCGAGATCGAGGGCGACATGGCGAGAAACACCTTGGTGGTGCGGCCCTTCGGCCAGCCGGAGCGTGTCATTGACCTGGACAAGCAGACCGCGGCGGCCTCCGGCCACGGCGGCGGGGATCTTGGCCTGCTGGACGGCTTTTTCGTCCTGCTGGCGTCCGGCGGCACCGAGGCCCTCACGGGGATAGAGGCCTCCGTGGAGAGCCATGTGATGGCCCTGGCCGCGGAGCGCTCCCGGCGCACCGGCGGCGCCTTGGTCACGCTTGCCGGTTTTGAAAAAGAGGCCGCAGACTAAGGCTGCGGTATAGGCCTGCCACAACATGCCGCCCCCGGAGCGGCTGCTCCGGGGGGCAGCGTTTTTGTCAAATAGGCGCGGTAAAGCGCAGGCCACTCACCTATTGATTTCCAAATATTACCAAATCATTAATCCCGCCGCTCCCCTTCGTTGGTGTAGAGCTCCCGGAAGCGGGCGGAGAAGGCGGGGGGCTCCCCATGGACGTACAGGTGGGAGATGTCCCCTATGGCCACAGCCCGGAAGGAGGCGATCCCCGGCCGGCGCTCCTCGGTATAGACCGTGGTGACGGAGGCGGGGGCGGCGCAGAGGCCGTGCCACAGCACCATGGGCGACGCGCCTATGAGGTGGCTCAGCAGCACGCACTCCACCCCAAAGTGGCAGAATAGGGCCGCGGTGCCGCCGTTGGGCCGGAGGGCCCGGTAATACCCGCTCTCCCGGCGGTAGCCGTGCTTTTCCAGCAGGGCGTCCAAGCCTGCCGTCACCCAGTCGTAGGCGGCCTTCACATGGCCCCGGGCCATGACCTCCGGCTCGAACCACCGGTCCGGCATGTAGAACCGGGGCTCCGCCGTCCAGTCCTGTGGCAGCCAGTCCCAGGTGATGATCTCCCTTCCCCCGGCGTCCGGCCGCAGGATGGGCGCATGGAATTCCCGCAGCCAGTCACACACCTCCGCCTCCATGCCAAGCCGCGCCAGGGCGGGTGCGGCGGTGTCCCGCGCCCGGCCCAGAGGGGAGACATAGCAGGCGTCGATGGTCTCCCTCGCCAGCCGCTCCGCCAGGTACGCCGCCTCCCGGCGGCCCTTTTCCGTCAGGGAGTCCCGCTCGTAGTCCGGGTCTCCGTGGCGGATGATCAAAAGCCTCATATAATGCCTCACAGATGCGGACCGCCCGGGCGTCGCCCCGGGCGGTCTCTTACATATATACCTCTTACTTCACCGGCACCAGGATATCCTTGCCGCCCATATACGGACGCAGGACCTCCGGGATGGTGACGGAGCCGTCGGCCTGGAGGTGGTTCTCCAGGAAAGCGATGAGCATCCGGGGCGGCGCTACCACGGTGTTGTTGAGGGTGTGGGCCAGGTACAGCTTCCCGTCGGCGCCCCGGACCCGGATGCGCAGCCGCCGGGCCTGGGCGTCGCCCAGGTTGGAGCAGGAGCAGACCTCAAAATACTTCTTCTGCCGGGGGCTCCAGGCCTCGATGTCGCAGCTCTTCACCTTCAGGTCCGCCAGGTCGCCGGAGCAGCACTCCAGCTGCCGCACCGGGATGTCCATGGACCGGAACAGCTC
>CANQIH010000110.1 GCA_947624035.1 uncultured Oscillospiraceae bacterium
AGAAGCTCCACTTCCTGTGGGACACCGTGGTGGAGGAGCTGGGCGGCGACGAGATCCTGCAGTCCATGAAGGTGAAGAACCTCAAGACCGGCGAGGAGACCGTGCTGGAGGCCGACGAGGACGACGGCCTGTTCGGCGTGTTCGGCTTCATCGGGCGTGTGCCCAACTCCGCGGTCTTCCAGGACACGGGCCTGGAGATGGACCGGGCCGGCTATATCCCCACGGACGCGGATATGCACACCAACATCCCCGGCGTCTTCGCCGCGGGCGACGTACGTGTCAAGAGCCTTCGCCAGGTGGTGACGGCGGCCGCCGACGGCGCCATTGCCGCCACCCAGGCTGAAAAATACATCAACGAACACGCTTGATCAAAGGAGGAACTTAAAATGCTGGAGCTCGACAAGACCAATTTTGAGGAAGAAGTACTGAAGGCCGAAGGCTATGTCTTCGTGGACTTTTTCGGCGACGGCTGCGAGCCGTGTAAGGCGCTGATGCCCTTCGTGCACGCCCTGGCGGACGAGTACGACGGCAAGCTGAAGTTCTGCCAGCTGAACACCACCAAGGCCCGCCGCCTGGCCATCGCCCAGAAGGTCCTGGGCCTGCCGGTCATGGCGATCTATAAGGACGGCGCCAAGGTCGAGGAGCTTGTGAAGGACGACGCCACCGAGGAGAACATCCGCAAGCTGGTGGAGAAGTACGCCTGAGCCGCTCCGCCCGTTCCCTGAGCTTATTTCTCCCCCCGCCTCGGCAATTTAACGGCGGGGGGCTGGAATAAAACATTCTGTAAGAAAGGAGAAATCTTGAATGGCGATCCTGAAGGATAAGAAAGTTGTGATCATCGGCGATCGCGACGGAATCCCGGGGCCTGCGATAGCGGCATGCGTTGAGACCGCCGGCGGAGAGGTTGTTTTCTCTTCCACCGAGTGCTTCGTGTGAACGAGCGCAGGCGCAATGGATCTTGAGAACCAGCGGCGGGTCAAAGAATTTGCCGAAAAGTATGGCCCGGAAAATGTCGTGGTAGTTCTCGGCGCCTCCGAGGGCGAGGCCGCAGGCCTGGCCGCGGAGACCGTGACTGCCGGCGATCCGACGTTCGCAGGTCCGTTGACAGGGGTCCAGCTTGGACTCACGGTTTTCCATGTTTGCGAGCCCGAGATCAAAGAAGAGTTTGATCCCGACGTTTACGAAGATCAGATCAGCATGATGGAAATGGTCCTGGATGTTGACGACATCGTGAGCGAGATGAGCTCGATCAGGGATGAATACTGCAAGTTCCTGTAAAAAGAAGAATTGAACTGGAGAGCACTTCACGCGCTTTCTGATTCGAGACTCGGAAAGAAGGCGGTGAGGTTGTCTCGCCGCCTTTTTCATATAGAAATTTTTGATATATCGACTACGAGGGAGACATTTTTCTATGAATGCTGTTATCAAGGGCGCCAGCTATATCCTGGCCCATGTGCCCGCCATGGTGATCCACAACGGGTCCACCCAGATCACCGAGCGGATCGTCAACCCCGAATCCGAATACTTAAAGCAGCTGCCGGAGCATCTGCGCACCTATAAGCAGGCTGTGGAGTACTGGCCCAACCAGGTCTACATCGGCAACAAGACCCCCGACGACCTGGCCGGGGTGGAGTTCCCCTACTACGATAAGCCCCTGGAGGGCGCCCCCCGCTACGGCAAGTTCGGCGAGATCATGCCCGAAGAGGAATTCCTGCTGCTCATGCAGTGCACCGACGTGTTCGACGTGCTGCTGCTGGAGAAGGGCTTCGTGGCCGCCCATAAGGACGCGCTGGCCGCCGACCCCATCATCTCCGAGGACATCGCCGCCCGCATCAAGGAGGGCGCGGAGCAGGCCGACATCGAGCACTTCGTGGCCGAGGAGCACGCCGAGGGCCTCTATGTGGACGGCAAGCTGGTGGGCTGCGTCAAGCGGGCCCATGACATCGACGTGAACCTGTCCGCCGAGGTCATGCACGAGAACCTGGTGAACAAGGCCAGCAACACCCTGGCCCTGCTGTACGCCGTGCGCAACGCCGGTGTGGAGAAGACGGACGTGGAGTACGTCATCGACTGCTCCGAGGAGGCCTGCGGCGATATGAACCAGCGCGGCGGCGGCAACTTCGCCAAGGCCGCGGCGGAGATCGCAGGGCTTACCAGCGCCACCGGCTCCGACACCCGCGGCTTCTGCGCGGGCCCGTCCCACGCCGTGGTGGAGGCGGCGGCCCTGGTGAAGGCCGGCGCCTACAAGGTGGTGGCCGTCACCGGCGGCGGCTGCACCGCCAAGCTTGGCATGAACGCCAAGGACCACGTGAAGAAGGGCCTGCCGGCCCTGGAGGACTGCCTGGGCGGCTTCTGCGTCATCGTGGCCGCCAACGACGGCGTGAGCCCCGAGGTCAACCTGGACATCCTGGGCCGCCACACCGTGGGCACCGGCTCCGCTCCTCAGAACGTCATCGGCAGCCTGGTGGCCGATCCCCTGGAGCGCAACGGCCTGAAGATCACCGACATCGACAAGTACTCCCCCGAGATGCAGAACCCCGACATCACCAAGCCTGCCGGCGCCGGCGACGTGCCCCAGGCCAACTATAAGATGATCGCGGCGCTGGCCGTGAAGCGGGGCGAGCTGGAGAAGAAGGACCTGGCTACCTTCGCGTCCAAGCACGGCCTCGTGGGCTTCGCGCCCACCCAGGGCCACATCCCCTCCGGCGTGCCCTACATCGGCTTCGCCCGGGAGGACATCATGGCCGGGAAGCTGAACAAGGTCATGATCGTGGGCAAGGGCAGCCTGTTTTTGGGCCGCATGACCAACCTCTTCGACGGCGTGTCCTTCGTCATCCAGGCCAACACCGCCGAGGCGGAGAGCGCCGGGTCCGGCGTCAGCGAGGCCCAGGTGCGCGGCATGATCGCGGACGCCATGAAGGAGTTCGCCGCCGTGCTGATGGCGAAAGAATAAGGCGGGCTGTGCTATGGCAGGAAAGATCGAAAAAATCATCGCCGAGACCTTCCTGGAGATGGCGGAAGGCCTGCAGAGCGGCAATTATGGCAAGAAGCCCAAGATCGCCCTGACGGGCATGGGCTCTGAGCACGGCGAGGAGAACGCCATGCGGGCGGCCGTGGAGGCGGCCCGGGACGGCATCGAGGTCTGGTACATCGGCTCCCTGGAGGCCGAGGGCGTCAAGACCGTCCACGTGGCCAACGACGACGAGGGCCACGACAAGATGCAGGAGCTGCTGCGCGCCGGCGAGATCGACGGCTGCGTCACCATGCACTTCCCGTTCCCCATCGGCGTTTCCACCGTGGGCCGGGCGGTGACCCCCGCCTTCGGCCGCGAGATGTACATCGCCAACACCACCGGCACGTCCAGCACGGACCGGATCGAGGGCATGGTGCGCAACGCCATCGCCGGCATCATCACCGCCAAGGCCTGCGGCGTGGCGGCGCCCACCGTGGGCATCCTGAACGTGGACGGCGCCCGTCAGACCGAGAAGGTCCTGCACCAGCTGGACGAGGGCGGGTACCCCATCCGCTTCGCCGAGTCCGCCCGGGCGGACGGCGGCGCTGTGATGCGCGGAAACGACGTCTTGCAGGGCTCCGCCGACGTGATGGTGACCGACTCTCTCACTGGCAACGTGCTGAGCAAGCTCCTCAGCTCCTACAGCACCGGCGGCAGCTTCGAGGCCGTGGGCTACGGCTATGGCCCGGGCATCGGCGAGGGCTATGAGCAGCTGGTGATGATCATCTCCCGGGCCTCCGGCGCGCCGGTGATCGCAAATGCCATCCGCTTCGCCGCACAGCTGGTGCGGGGCAAGGTGTTCGAGGTGGCGAAGGCCGAGTTCGCGGCGGCCAACAAGGCCGGCCTCAAGGAGCTTCTGGCCGGGCTGAAGAGCGCCGCCAAGGGCCCGGAGAAGGAAGAGGACGTAAAAGCCCCCGCCAAGGAGATCGTCACGGCCCAGATCCCCGGTATCGAGGTCATGGACCTGGACGACGCGGTGCGCACCCTGTGGAAGATGGGCGTGTACGCCGAGAGCGGCATGGGCTGCACCGGCCCCATCGTGCTGGTGTCCGAGGCCAACAAGGAAAAGGCCGTGGAGGCCCTCAAGGCCGCCGGCTACGTGGGCTGATAAGAGAGACACGCATTGAGAGGAGGTGGTGCGCCATGGCGGAAAAGGTGCGTCTGACACAGATGACCAAGGCAGCGGGCTGAGCGGCCAAGATAGGTCCCGAGACCCTTGCTCAGGTGATGAGCAAGCTGCCTGAATTTTCAGACGAAAACCTTTTGGTCGGCGTGGCCACCTCCGATGACGCGGCTGTGTACCGGGTGACGGACGAGCTGGCCATGATCCAGACGGTGGACTTTTTCACTCCCGTGGTGGACGACCCCTATGTGTTCGGCCAGATCGCGGCAGCCAACGCCCTCAGCGACGCCTATGCCATGGGCGGCGCCCCCAGGGTGGCCCTCAACGTGGTGGGCTTCCCCGGGTGCCTGGACCCCTCCGTTCTGGGGGACATCATGGCGGGCGGCGCGGACAAGGTCAAGGAGGCGGGCGCCATCCTCATCGGCGGCCACTCCATCCAGACCGAGGAACCCATCTACGGCCTGTGCGTGTCCGGCTTCGTCCATCCGGGAAGGATATGGCGCAACTTCGGCGCCAGGCCCGGGGACGCGCTGATCCTCACCAAGCAGATCGGCTCCGGCATCGTGAACACCGCGGTGAAGGGCGGTCTCGCCTCGGAGGAGGCGGCGGCCGAGGCCATACGGGTCATGAGCTCCCTGAACCGCCGGGCGAAGGAGGCCCTGGAGGCCCTGCCCGTCCACGCCTGCACGGACGTCACCGGCTTTGGCCTGCTGGGCCATGCCATGGAGATGGCCGAGGCCAGCGATGTGACGCTGTGCCTGGACACCGGGCGCATACCCATGATCGCCGAGGCGCTGGACTATGCTTCCATGGGCCTGGTGCCCGCCGGGGCCTATCGGAACCGGGGGTACTACCTGGGCCAGGTGGACGTGGGCGGTACGCCCGAGTCCGTCATGGACGTGCTCTTCGACCCCCAGACCTCCGGCGGCCTGCTGGTGAGCCTGGACGGTGAGCTGGCGGACCAGGCCATGGAGCGGCTGGCGGACGCCGGGCTGGACACCGCCGCGGCGGTGATCGGCCACGTGGCGGAGAGGGGCGAAAAGCACATCCGGCTGCACTGAAAGGTTTTCAAAGCAACGACGAAATAACGCTCCTCCCGCCCCGCTGGGGGAGGGAGGAGCGCCGGTGCGGAGAAAACTTTGAGAATGGACAAAAACGAACTATTCAGAAATATACCCAAGATGGACGTCCTGCTGGAACGGGAGGACGTCTCAAAACTCATCGAACAGTACGGGCGCAGCCTTGTGACCGGGGCCATCCGCGAACAGACCGAGCTGCTGCGTGAGCTTATCCGCACCACGGAGGACGAGTCCGCCGTGCGGCAGGCCACGGAGGAGCTTGCCGGCCGCGCGGGGGACAGTCTTCGGAGGCTGTGCTCTCCCCATGTCAGGAAGGTCATCAACGCCACGGGCACCGTGCTGCACACCAACCTGGGCCGCGCTCCCATCAGCCGGGCCCAGGCCCAGCGGCTGACGGACATCGTCACCGGGTATTCCAACCTGGAGTATGACCTGGAGGCCGGCCGCCGGGGGGAGCGGTATGCCCATTTCGAGTGGCTCCTCTGCCGTCTCACCGGCGCGGAGGCGGCCATGGTCGTCAATAACAACGCCGCCGCGGTGCTGCTGGTGCTGAGCGCCATTGCCCGGGGCGGCGAAGTGCTGGTCTCCCGGGGAGAGCTGGTGGAGATCGGCGGCAAGTTCCGGGTGCCGGACGTGTGCGAGCAGAGCGGCGCGGTGCTCCGGGAGGTGGGGACCACCAACAAGACCCACTTCTCCGACTACGAAAGTGCCCTCTCCGACGGGACCAAGGCGGTGCTGAAGGTCCACACCAGCAACTACCGCATCGTGGGCTTCACGGAGTCCGTGGACGCCGCGGAGCTGGCCGGTCTGGCCCACGAACACGGCGTGCCCATGATCGAGGACCTGGGCAGCGGCGTGCTGGTGGACCTGGAGGAGTACGGTCTGGCCCACGAGCCCACGGTCCAGGAGTCCGTGCGGGCGGGCATCGACGTGGTGTGCTTCAGCGGCGACAAGCTGCTGGGCGGGCCCCAGGCCGGTATCATCGTGGGCCGCCGGGAGCTCATCGACAGGATGAAGCGCCACCCCCTCACCCGGGCCCTGCGGGTGGATAAGTTCACCGTCACGGCCCTGGAGCAGGTGCTTCTGGAGTACCTGTCAAAGGAGCACGTGCGGGAAAACGTGCCGGTGCTGCGCATGATCAGCGAGACCGCCGCGTCCGCCCATGAGCGGGCGGAAAAGCTGGCGGCGCAGCTGCGGGAGGCATGTCCCCGGGCCAACGTCGGCGTGCGGCCCTGCCAGTCCCAGGTGGGGGGCGGGAGCCTGCCCCTGGAGCGGCTGGAGAGCGCCGGCGTCACCATCGAGCCCTGGGCCATGAGCGTGGACGCGCTGGAGCATAAGATGCTCCGGTTCGACGTCCCCATCGTCCCCCGGGTGACGGAGGACAGCATACTGCTGGACGTGCGGACCATCGACAGCGGCGACTTTCCCGCCGTCGCCGAAATGCTGGGGGAGGTTTTGGCATGAAGCATGTGATCATCGGCACCGCCGGTCATATCGACCACGGCAAGACCTGCCTCATCAAGGCGCTCACCGGCCGGAACACCGACCGCCTGGAGGAGGAGCAGCGCCGGGGCATCACCATCGACCTGGGCTTCACCTGGTTCGACCTGAAGGACGGCACCCGCTGCGGCATCATCGAC
>CANQIH010000111.1 GCA_947624035.1 uncultured Oscillospiraceae bacterium
TCATCATGGGTCAGAACATCGGCACCTGCGTCACGGCCCTCATCTCCGCCGTGGGCGCCAACAAGAACGCCAAGCGGGCCGCCATGGTCCACCTGAGCTTCAATGTCATCGGCACGGCGGTGTGGCTCGCGGTGTTCTGCGCCGTCCGGGGGGCCCTCGCCCCGGCGCTGCTGGAGGAGAGCGTCACGCTCCTGGGCATAGCCGCGGCCCACTCGGTGTTCAACGTGCTGTGCACTGCCCTGATGCTGCCCATGAGCGGCGCGCTGGAGAAGCTGGTGTGCCGCCTGGTGCCGGACGCCCGGCGGCCGGAGAGCCGCACCGAGCTGGACCCATACACAACATAATAATACCGCCCCAAGGAGGGGCGGTGTTTTTATGTGCGTGTGGATCGTTGCCAAGCCCCTTGCCTCCCCCTGGGGGGAGGTGCCGAGTGAGCATGGCGAACAAGGCGGAAGGGGGAAACCTTTACTTAGATGTGATGCAAGTCCCCCTTCAGTCAGCGTCCCTGCAGTCCGCTGCCAGCTCCCCCAAAGGGGGAGCCGAGGGGGCTGGCGCTTGTCGGGACATCTCCCTTAAGGGGCCCCCGCGCGGCACGCCTGCCGCGTGCGCCGACGAGACGAAGGGAGAGAAAAACGCAGTCTAGCGTATCTCTCCCTCAGTCGCTTCGCGACAGCCCCCTCGTCAGAGGGGGCCAACGGCATAGCAATGACTTGGACGACCACTGCACCCAAGCCTCCCATATCCTATTGTCGCGTGCGTCATCGACTCGGCCACGGGCGGCATCCGGTCGGGGAAGGGGCGATATCTTTCGTTGATTTCTGGGGCGCGCCGTGTTACAATAAAACAGATTATACTGTATTATGGCAAAATGCTGTTGTAATGAAGGAGCATGCGCCTTTTTA
Organism: uncultured Oscillospiraceae bacterium; assembly: GCA_947624035.1. Lineage (GTDB taxonomy): Bacteria > Bacillota > Clostridia > Oscillospirales > Oscillospiraceae > CAJOIG01. Next base: position 903 of record CANQIH010000111.1, read on the forward strand.
TGGGGAAGAGGTTCGGAAAAATACTGCCGGCGCTGATGCTTTGCGCCGTGGGCGTCATCATCGTTCTGGTGGGGGTCCTCTATTTTCGCTTCATCACGGAGCGGATCTATGAGGACAGCACGGGCCACCTGGAGGAGATATACGGCCAGGTGAACCGCTCCTTTGGCATCTTTGTGGAGCGCAACTGGGGCCTTCTGGACAGCTGCGACGACTACTTCGCCCTGGCGGGGGAGACGGACGACAGCGCTGTGGCCGTGTTCATCGAGGAGAAGCAGGACTATTGGGGCTTCTCCGGGTTTTACTTCCTCACGGAGGACGGCCGGTGCATGACCGTCGACGGCGAGAGCCAGATCGAGATGGCCAGCGCCAGGAGCGCCCTGGAGGCGCTGAACGAGCCGGTCATCGCCGGGGAGGCCCTGCCCGACGGCAAGGAGATCACCGTCTTTGCCGCGCCGGTGCGGCCCGGCGTCTATAACGGCTTTGCCTACGACGCCATCGCCGTGAGCTATACGAACGCGGACCTGTCAGATTCCCTGCGGGTGGACGCCTTCTCCGGCGCCGCCAAGTGCTTCGTCATCCACAACGACGGCAGCGTGCTGCTGTCCACCCAGAGCGGCGGCAGCGTGTTCAACAGCTACCTGCTCTATCTGCAGGCCGCCTCCGACCTGTCCGAGCAGGAGACCGCGAGAATGCAGAGGGACTGGCAAAACGGCGTGTCCGGCCTTCTCCAGTGCCAGATCGGGGGCGTGACCCACTGCATCCTCTATCAGCCTGTGGGCTACCAGGATTACATCATGCTCAGCGTGGTGCCCCAGAGCGCCATCAGCGCCGGGTTCCTGTCGGTCCAGCGGGCCACGGTGACCGTGCTTGTGGTCATATTCCTGCTGCTGGGCGCGGCGGTGCTCACCCTGTTCATCCTGCGCAGCCGCAAGCGGTCCCGGATGGATAGGATGGAGGTGCAGTACCGGGAGCGCATGTTCGACGTGCTGTCCAACAGCGTGGACGACATCTTCCTCATGCTGGACGCCCGGGACCAGAGCGTGGACTATATCAGCCCCAACATCCAGCGGCTGCTGGGCATCCCTGTGGAGGAGGCCCGGGAGAACATCCGCGTGATGGAGCGGTGCGCCGTGAACTATAACGTGGTCATCCCCCGGGAGGAGCTGGCGGCCATCCCCCTGAACGGCAACCGGTACAGGGAGTGCGAGTACATGCACCAGACCACCGGTGAGCGCCGGTGGTACCGGATGACGGTGTACCACATGAGCATCCAGGAGGTGGAGAAGTACATCATCGTGCTGTCAGACCGGACCCAGGAGCAGCAGATGAACCAGAAGCTCCAGGAGGCCCTGACCGCGGCCCAGAGCGCCAACGAGGCCAAGAGCAACTTCCTCTCCAACATGTCCCACGACATCCGCACGCCCATGAACGCCATCGTGGGCTTCTCCATGCTGCTGGAAAAGGACGCGGCTGACCCGGGGAAGGTCCGGGAGTACACCCGCAAGATCACCGCCTCCAGCCAGCACCTTCTGAGCCTCATCAACGACGTGCTGGACATGTCGAAGATCGAGAGCGGCAAGACCAGCCTCAATCTGGACGTGTTCAGTCTGCCGGAGCTGCTGGAGGAACTGAACATCATCCTTCTGCCCCAGGCCAAGGCCAAGGGCCAGAGCCTCACCGTCCACGTCCAGGGCGCGCCCCCGGAGCAGATCATGGGCGACAAGCTGCGCCTGAACCAGATCCTCATCAACCTTCTGTCCAACGCCATCAAGTACACGCCGGAGGGCGGCAGGATCGAATTTGCCGTCACCGAGCTGGAGCCGCCCGCCTCTCAGTACGTGAAGCTGCGGTTCGTGGTGCGGGACAACGGCATCGGCATGAGCGAGGAGTTCCAAAAGCACGTCTTCGCCCCCTTCAGCCGGGAGATCAGCTCCGTCACCAATAAGATACAGGGCACCGGCCTGGGCATGGCCATCACGAAAAACCTGGTGGACCTGATGGGCGGCATCATCCAGGTGGAGAGCGAGCCCGGCCAGGGCAGTACGTTCTCCGTGGAGCTCAGCTTTGCCCTGCCGGAGCGGCAGGAGGAGACAGAGGCCTGGGTCCGCCAGAAGGTCACGCGCATGCTGGTGGCGGACGACGAGGAGGACATCTGCCGGGACATCCAGGAGCTCATGAGCGGCGCCGGGGTGGACGTGTCCTATGTGACGGACGGCGCCCCCGCCGTGGAGCTGGCCGTCCAGGCCCATGCCAGGGGCGGGGACTACGACGTGATCCTGCTGGACTGGAAGATGCCGGGCATGGACGGCGTGGAGGCCGCCCGCCAGATACGCCGGCGGATCGGCGGAGACGTGCCCATCCTGGTGCTGACCAGCTACGACTGGAGCGATATCGAGGAGGAGGCCCGGGCGGCGGGCATCAACGCCTTTATGCACAAGCCCTTCTTTGCCTCCACCTTCTGGCAGACCATCAAACCGCTGTTCTTTGAGCCCGCCGCCCAGACGGAGGAGCCCGCCGCGGCCCCGGCGGAGAACGTCATGGCCGGCCGCCTGTTCCTGGTGGCGGAGGACAATGAGCTCAACGCCGAGATACTCACCGAGGTGCTGGACATGGAGGGCGCCCGGTGCGAGGTGGCGTCCAACGGCCGGGAGGCCGTGGAGATGTTCCAGCGCTCGGAGCCCGGCTACTATGACATGATACTTATGGACGTGCAGATGCCCGTCATGAACGGCTATGAGGCCACGCGGCTGATCCGCGCCTCCGGCCATCCCAGGGCGAAGACCATACCCATCGTGGCCATGACGGCCAACACGTTCGCCGAGGACGTGCGCAACTCCCTGGACGCCGGCATGGACGGCCACCTGGGCAAGCCCCTGGACATCGACGCCGTGCGGGAGCTGGTGGGGCGCCTGCTGGGCGGCGCCGCTCCGGGCGAAGCGGAGAAGAGCGAAGAAGGAGAGAGTACATGAGGAAAAGACATCTGTCCCTGTTGGCGCTGGCATTGATCTTTGCGCTGCTCCTGCCGGCCTGCGGGCAGCAGGGCGGCGACGGCCACGTCACGCTGACCATCATGGGCAAGACCAGCGATCTTCAGAAGAGCTATATGGCCGCCATCTTTGACCGCTATGAGCAGGCCACCGGCAATTCCCTGAAGATCATCAATTACGAGGATGCCGCCTTCGAGGAGACCGCCGCCGCCCAGTTCGAGGCGGGGAACGTGCCGGATATCTTCATGCACTTCCACAACTCGGACCTGGAGCGCTTTGACGTGGCGGAGCACTTTTACTATCTCAACGACGAACCCTGGGTGGAGGACCTGACGGACGGCGCCCGGGCCTACTGCGAGGACAGCGAGGGGAACCTGCTGGGCCTGCCCTATTGGGAGAACTCCATCTCCGGCTGCTACTACAACAAGACCATCCTGGACGGCCTGGGTCTCAAGCCGGCCACCACCCAGGCCGAGTTCGACACCCTGTGCCAGGCCCTGGCGGACATCGGCTACACGCCCATCTGCTGGCCAGGCAACGGCTGCTCCTGGATGATCCAGTTCGGCCTGGACCCCCTCTTCGCCGACGACCCGGAGGTGCTGGAGAAGATCAACCGCAATGAGATCAGCTACGCCGATATCCCCGCCGTGGAGGACATGGTCCGGTGGATAGCCGATGCCGCCAAAAAGGGCTGGTTCGGCTCCGACTATACCCGCACCGGCTGGGACGATATCGGACCGGTCATGAGCTCCGGCGACGCCGTCATGACCTTTATCTGGGACACCTGGTTCTATACGGACATGACCCATGAGGGGAAGTACGACATCGAGGACTTCGCCCTGATGCCCGTGTTCATGAACACGGCGGACGGCGGCACCTATGAGGGCGGCAACCTCAACATGATGATGGTCAACAAAAACGGCAGCCAGCTGGAGGCGGCGCTGGAGTTTCTGGAGTTCTGCGCCACGCCGGAGAACTACAACGCGGCCTTCGACGGCATATCCACCGTGAACTGCTTCAAGGGCCAGACCACCAACATCCAGTCCTCCATGGTGACCAACGCCAGCGTGTCCATAGCGGACAAGATGCGGGTGTCCACGGCCGCGTCCCGCATCGTGGGCTACAGCGCCGAGGACATGGTGAAGGCGCTGGAGGAGCTTTTGAACGGCAGGGTGGACGTGCCCGGCTGCGTGAGCCTCATGGACAGCTATCGCCTCAAGGAGGCGGGCCTGCTGCCGGAACAGCAAAATGAGTGAGGCATCTTGTGTTTTCCCGCACCGTGCGGTGAAATAAGGAAAAACAGCGGCCCCCAAATACAGAAAGAAAGAAGGAACATCCCATGGCAGCGAAATTCGAGATCAAGAAGGCAAAAAACGGTGAGTTCGTGTTCAACCTGCACGCCTCCAACGGCCAGATCATCGCCACCGGCGGCGAGACCTACGCCACCGTGGAGAGCTGCAAAAAGGGCGTCGAGAGCGTGCGGAAAAACTGCGCCGCCCCCGTGGAGGACCAGACCGTGGAGGGCGCCGAAAAGCTGTCCAACCCCAAGTATGAGCTCTATAAGGACAACGGCGGGGAGTTCCGTTTCCGCCTGAAGGCCGCCAACGGCGTGAAGATCGCCCTCAGCGAGGGCTACAAGTCCAAGGCCAGCGCCAAAAACGGCATCGCCTCCATCGGCCGCAACGCCCCCGAGGCCCCCGTGGTCGAGGCTGCGGAGTAAAAGTCCATATCAAGACAGTAAAGCCCCTGTCCGCCGGACAGGGGCTTTTGCATATCATGGAGAGGGGGGCGGCTCAGACCGCCGCCAGGCCCTCCAGCTGGGCCAGGGTGATCGCGCCCCGGTTCAGGGCGTCCTCCCGGGCCTCCAGGTAGAAGCCGGCCAGGGAGGTGTACATGTACGGGTTGACGTAGAAGACGGCCAGCAGGCCGAAGGTGAACAGGTTCAGGATACCCCAGCCGATGAAGCTCAGCTCAAAGACGAATAGATCCCATTTGTGGCCGTTCATGATGCGCATGGACAGCTTCAGGGCGTCCGTGGCCCGCACGTTGGGGCAGTCCGCCAGGATGTACATGGTCATGGCGTAGCTGTAGCTCTTGATGATGCCGGGGATGAAGAACAGCAGGCCCCACAGGAAGGTGAAAAGCCGCATCCACCAGTATCCGCCCAGGTTCCGGCCGAAGTTCTCAAAGCCCTTGTTAAAGGGCGTACCCACGGTCAGACCGCCGTTCCTGCCCTGGAACACCTGAATGAACATCCAGTTCAGCCCCGCCGTCATGGGGCCCGCGAACAGGATGACGCAGATGCCCGCAGAGACGGCGCCGGTGACGCTCACAAAGAGAGGCACCAGCAGCGCCGTCAGCACGCAGGGCCAGTAGCAGGCGGAAAAACCGGCCTTGGCCCGGTCCTTGATCTCAGCTCTCGGTCTCATATCGTAACGCTCCCTCGTCTTGATTCGCCCTGTTTCGGGCTGATCCTATTATACCGCGTTCCATTAGAAAAGCAATACGCTTTACATAACAAAAGTTACAGATATGGGAATTTTTGTAATTTATTTTATCTTTCTGATAGCATGAGCCCATGTTATAATACAATTAATTCCAAAAAAGAGAGGATGGTTTCTCTATGAAAAAACTGAAGCTGCCCGCATGGATCTTTATCGGCATGATCCTGGGCATCGTCGCCGGCCTCATATGCATGTACGCTATGGCGGATGGCGGCGCCTTCACCACCGCGTACCTGAAGCCCTTCGGCGACATCTACATCAACCTGCTGAAGTTCCTGGTGGTCCCCGTGGTCCTGACCAGCATCGTCAGCGGCGTGGTGAGCCTGGGCGACATCAAGCGCGTGGGCTC
>CANQIH010000112.1 GCA_947624035.1 uncultured Oscillospiraceae bacterium
TATATGGTGTAGGAGGTGTTGATGTCCAGGCCCCGGACGGCATAGGCGCTCATGAGCACCGTGGGGTGCATGGCGATCTCCCGGCCCACCAGGACCTTCTGCACGTTGCCGCCGGACAGCTGGCGGATGGGGGTCTCGATGCTGGGGGTCACCACCTCCAGCTCCTTGACCACCTCCTGAGCCAGCTCGTAGGGCTTGCGCCGTTCGGTGAGAAGTCCTTTGCCCTGGGTGCGGTAGCTCTTGAGCATCATGTTCCCGGCCAGGTCCATGCTACCCACAAGGCCCATGCCCAGCCGGTCCTCCGGCACGAAGGCCAGGCGGATGCCCCTGTCGCTGATGGCCCGGGGCCCCAGGCCCAGCAGCTCCTCGGCGGGGCCGTCCGGCCCCTTGGGCCGGTACTTCACGCTGGAGCCGGAGGCGGCGCTCTGCAGGCCCGCGATGGCCTCCAGAAGCTCCTTCTGGCCGCAGCCGGAGATGCCGGCCACGCCCAATATCTCCCCGGCGTACACGTCCAGGTTGATGTCACTGAGGCGGGTGACGCCGTCCTTGTCCTTCACGGTGAGGTTTCGTATCTCCAGCCGCCGCTGGGGGTCCTTCGGCTCGTCCCGCCGGATGTTCAGCGTCACGGTCCGGCCTACCATCATGTCCGTCAGGGAGCGGACGTTGGCCTTGGCGGTGTCCATGTCGCCGATGTACTCGCCCTTGCGCAGGACCGTCACCCGGTCGGATATCTCCAGCACCTCGTTGAGCTTGTGGGTGATGATGATGATGCTCTTGCCGTCGTCGCGCATGTTGCGCATGACCGCGAAGAGCTTTTCCGTCTCCTGAGGCGTCAGCACGGCGGTGGGCTCGTCCAATATGAGGACGCTGGCACCCCGGTAGAGTGTCTTCACGATCTCCAATGTCTGCTTTTCCGACACGGACATGTCGTATACCTTCTTGTCCGGGTCCACAGAAAAGCCGTACCGGCCGCATATCTCCCGGACCTTGGCGGCGATGGTCTTCCTGTCCACCACGGCCTTCCCCGGCAGGCCCAGGGCGATATTCTCCGTGGCAGTGAGCACGTCCACCAGCTTGAAGTGCTGGTGCACCATGCCGATGCCCAGGGCGTAGGCGTCATGGGGGGAGGCGATGGTGACCTCTTTTCCATTCACATAGATCTGGCCGTCGTCCGGGAAGTAGATGCCGGACAGCATGTTCATCAGCGTCGTCTTGCCGCTGCCGTTTTCCCCCAGCAGGGACAGTATCTCGCCCTTGCGGAGCTCCAGGTAGACCTTATCGTTGGCCGTCACGTGTCCGAAGGTCTTGGTGATGTTCACCATTCTGACGGCAAATTCCTCAGCCACACACATCCCCCTATCTCTTTGGTATATAGGCGTACACTTAATTCTATCATCAGTGTGATGGTTTGTAAAAAGACAATTCAGAAACAAATAACTTTGATAATTGAAAGGAAAAAGGGGCGCGTTACGACGCGCCCCTACATTTTGAGAGGCCCCTTTGTGTAAAGGGGGCTGTCAGCGGAGCTGACTGGGGGATTGTTACCAAGCCGAGCTATTTTCCAAGACTGGTAACAACCCCTCTGTCCCGGCTGGCGCCGGGCCACCTCCCCTTACACAGGGGAGGCTTTTGGCGCGCAAGGCGCGCCGCCTTTCAAACGACTTAAGAGAGTTCGGTGATGCCGTCGATGCGGATGGAGAAGTAGGGAGCGGAGCGGAGCTCGGGCAGGGACTCGTGGAAGATGCCGTCGGTGATGGCCTCGCCCTCGTCGCCCTCAAAGTCGCCGTCCAGGTCGATGGCCAGGAAGCTGGTGGGATGCTCGCCCTCCACGGTGAAGGTGGAGCAGTCGAACACCTGCAGGCTGCCGTCGGTGAGGCCGGCCTCGACCTCGGCCACCTTATCAGCGGTGCCCTCGGCCACGATGGACTCGTTCAGGGGGAAGATGTAGTTGGCGCCCTCGTTGTAGCCCTCGGACCAGTCGGTGGGGATCTCGGTGCCGTCGATCATGGACTGCAGGGCGAAGGTGTAGTACACGGACCAGTCGTTGCCGGCGGAGGTCAGAGCCACGTCGGGAGCCACGGACTGCATGTCGATGTTGTAGCCCACGCAGAACACGGTGTGGCCGGCCTCGTGATAGGCCTGGACGGCGGAGGGAGCGCCGGTGGAGTCGGCGTGCTGGCCGATGATGACGCAGCCGTCGGCCATCAGAGCGTTGGCAGCCTCAGCCTCACCGATGGGGTCGAACCAGGAGTTGGTGTAGCGCACGTCCATGTGCACGTTCTCCACGATGGAGCGGATGCCCAGGAAGAAAGCGGTGTAGCCGGAGACCACCTCGGCGTAGGGGAAGGCGCCCACATAGCCGATCTTGGCGTTGCCGTCAGCGTCATAGTTCTCGTCGGCCAGCTCGCCGCCATCGATGAGCTCCTTGAGCTTCATGCCGGCCACCACGCCGGAGACGTAGCGGGACTCAAAGGTGTGGTTGAAGGCGTTTTTCAGGTTGGCGTAGCCGGACTGCTTGGCCATATCGCCGGTCATGGCGCAGAAGATGATCTCGGGGTACTCGCTGGCCACCTGCTGGGTGTAGGTCTGATGGCCGTAGGAGTCGGTGAAGATGATCTGGCAGCCGGTGTCGGCCAGGTCGTAGCAGGCGTCGGCGGCGGACTCGTCCTCGCTGACGTTGTACTTGTAGGTGACGTTCTCAGCGGGCACGCCCAGGGCATCCATGGCCTTCTCCAGGCCGGTGATGTGGGCGATGTCGTAACCGGAGTTGTTGTCGCCGATGCAGACCATGCCGATCTTCAGGTCCTCGGGGGCGATGCCGCCGTCGGCCATGGCCATGACGGACAGGCTCATCACGAGGCACAGGGCCAGCAGCAGAGAGATAAGCTTTTTCATTTTTATCCTCCTAAGTAAAAAAATTATTGACAGATTTTTGCTGACAGATGATATCACGGGGCGAAGGAGATGGAACCGTCGTCCCCCATGGAGGCGACCTTCGCCAGGGACTCGATGCGCAGGCCCTGGGCCCGGAGCCGCGCGCCGCCGGGCTGGAAGCACTTCTCCACGGCGATGCCGGCCCCCACCAGGGTGGCGCCGGCCTGGCGTACCAGGTCGCACAGGCCCTCCAGAGCCGCGCCGTTGGCCAGAAAGTCGTCGATCAAAAGGACCCGGTCCGTGGGCAGAAGATACTCCTTGGCCACGATCACGTCGTAGACGCGGCCGTGGGTGAAGCTCTCCACCTTCGTGGTGTAGACCGAGCCGTCGATATTTTTGGTCTTTGTCTTTTTAGCGAATAAAACAGGGCACCCGAACGCCTGGGCCGCGATACACGCAAGCCCGATGCCGGATGCCTCGATGGTCAAAATTTTATTCACATTGTCCGCGGCAAAGGCCTCATGCCACTGCTCTGCCAGCTGGGCAAAAAGCGCCACGTCCATCTGGTGGTTCAGAAAGCCGTCTACCTTCAGAACGCCGCCCGCGCGGACATGGCCGTCCCTCAGGATACGCTCTTCCAAAAGTCTCATAGCGCTCACCCCTAACGGTCGGAATGTCCCTGGAATACGCACATTGTACACGACGGGGTGCGACAATTCAATTGGTAAATCTACCATTTTCTTGCCAGTTTTCCGGGGTGAAATCTACAATATGTCACCATGGGACCCGCTCGTCCCCGTCCACCAGCCAGGCCCGGGCCGCCAGGGCGGCCATGGGACTGTCGGACCGGGAGTCGGACCAGAAGCCCTCCACGGGCGCGTCGCCGTACTTCTCCCGGTAGCGGCGTACCTTCTCCGCGCCGTGGCAGTTCTCCCCGTCGTACCGGCCTGTGGCCTGGTCCACCCGGGAGGCCATGAGGGCGAAGCCCAGGGCATCCGCCGCCGGACGCAGCAGAAATTCCGGGGAGGCGGATATGACGAGGTCGTCCGGCCGCTTCTGGTCCAGGTACCAGCGCTGGACTGCCCCGATGTGGCCGGCCCAGAACCGCTCCGGGGCGTCCGGGGGCACGTGGCGGAGAAAGCGGTAGAATATCTCCTTGCACCGGGTCTTGGGCCTGAGCCTGAGGCCCAGGCAGAAGAAGGCCCAGGCCGTGCAGGGCAGGGTCAGCCATGCGCCGGGATACCGGCCCAGGCACCAGAGGTAGAACTGGGCGGTGCTGTCCCGGGGGTATATGGTCTTGTCAAAGTCGTACACGTTCATGACCTGATGATACCCGCCCGGGCGGGGGCTGTCAAGGAGAGAAAGTAACCTTTTGTCATTTGACAGGGACGGGCGGACGTGTTACCATCTGGAAAGTTGAGGTGCGCAGATGGATATTCTCTTCAAAAACGCCAAGGTATACAGGGACGGGACATTTACCCGCCGGGACGCGCTGTTCCAGGCGGGGACGCTGTCTTTTCCCGCGGGGCCCGTCTTTGGGGTCCCGGTGGCCGATGGCCGTGATATTTGCGTTTTGCCCGGTCTGGCGGATGTGCACGTGCATTTCCGTGAGCCGGGTTTTTCATATAAGGAGACCATCAGGACCGGCTCACTGGCGGCGGCCCGGGGCGGGTACACCGCCGTGTGTCCCATGCCCAACCTGGACCCGGCGCCGGACGGGCCGGAGGCCCTGGGGCGGGAGCTGGACATCATTCGCCGGGACGCGGCCATCGCCGTGCTGCCCTACGGGACCATCACCCGGGGCGAGCGGGGCGAAGAGCTGGCGGACATGGCCGGCATGGCGGCGGATGTGATCGCCTTTTCCGACGACGGGAAGGGCGTCCAGTCCGGGGATATGATGGAGCGGGCCATGGCGGAGGCCAAGGGCCTTCATAAGATCATAGCCGCCCACTGCGAGGACAACGCCCTTTTGCGGGGCGGGTACATCCACGACGGGGCTTACGCCCGGGCCCACAGCCACCGGGGCATCTGCTCCGAGAGCGAGTTCGGGCCCATCGCCCGGGACACGGAGCTGGCTGAAAAGACCGGCTGCGCCTACCACGTGTGCCACGTGTCCGCCAAAGAGAGCGTGGATATCATCCGGGCCGCCAAGGCCCGGGGCGTGGACGTGACATGCGAGACCGGGCCCCACTACCTGGTGCTGGACGATTCCATGCTTCGGGAGGACGGCCGGTTCAAGATGAATCCCCCCATCCGCTCGGCAGAGGACCGGGCCGCCCTCATCGAGGGCATTTTGGACGGCACCGTGGACATGATCGCCACGGACCACGCCCCCCACAGCGCGGAGGAGAAGTCCCGGGGCCTGGAAAAGAGCCTCATGGGCGTGGTGGGGCTGGAGACCGCTTTTGCGGTGCTGTACACCCACCTGGTGGAAACGGGTGTGCTGAGCCTGGAAAAGCTGGCGGCGCTCATGAGCGATAACCCCAGAAAGCGCTTTGCTATCACCACCGACCCGGGCTGGACGGTATTCGACCTGGGCCGGGAATACGTCATCGACCCGGCGGAATTTTTGTCCATGGGCCGGGCCACGCCCTTCGCGGGCATGACCGTCCGGGGCCGGTGCCTGCTGACGGTCTACGAGGGCCGGGCGGTGTGGACCGACAAGGCGGGATTGGAGGCGCTGGTATGAAAAAGGGCATCTACACCGTGGCGGAGAACCGGCTCATCGCCCGGGACGTGTATGAGATGCGCCTGGCCGGAGAGGACCCGGGCTTCACCGCGCCGGGGCAGTTTTTGAATATCAAGCTGGAGGGCTTTTTCCTCCGGCGGCCCATATCCGTCTCCGACTGGGACGAGACCGGCGCCACGGTGATCTACAAGGTCCTGGGAGCCGGCACGGAGACCATGACGGCCCTGCCCGTGGGGACGGAGCTGGACGTGCTCACCGGCCTGGGCAGCGGGTACGACGAGACGAAGAGCGGCAAGCGGCCCCTTCTCATCGGCGGGGGCGTGGGCGTGCCGCCCATGGTCCGGCTGTGCCGGGACCTGCTGGCCCAGGGCAAGGACCCCACGGTGCTGCTGGGCTTCGGCAACGCGGGGGACATCTTCTGCGCCGGGGAATTTCTCACCATGGGCGCCCGGACCTTGGTCTACACCGCCGACGGCAGCGCCGGCCGGCAGGGCCTCATCACCGACGGCATCGGGGAGCTGGAGGGGTACACATACTTCTACGCCTGCGGGCCCACGGCCATGCTGAAGGCGGCGGACGCCGTGCTCCGGTCCGACGGCCAGTACAGCCTGGAGGAGCGGATGGGCTGCGGCTTCGGCGCCTGCATGGGCTGCACGATACAGACAAGAAACGGCCCCAGGCGGGTCTGTAAGGACGGGCCGGTGTTTTCCCGGGAGGAGGTGCTGTGGTGAACACGTCTGTCACCCTCTGCGGGATAGAGCTTTCCAATCCCGTGATCCCCGCCAGCGGCACCTTCGGCTATGGCCGGGAGTTCGCGGAGCTGTATGACATCAACTGCCTGGGCACCTTCAGCTTCAAGGGCACCACCGCCCAGCCCCGGCCCGGCAACCCCACCCCCCGGATCGCCGAGTGCCCCGGCGGTATGCTCAACGCCGTGGGGCTCCAAAACCCCGGCGTGCAGGCGGTCATCGAGGAGGAGCTGCCAAGGCTGGCGCAGGTGTTCCACAAGCCTGTCATGGCCAACGTCAGCGGCTTTTCCGTGGAGGAGTACGCGGAAAACTGCCGGGCCCTGGACGCCCAGCCCCAGGTGGGCTGGCTGGAGGTCAATATCAGCTGCCCCAACGTCCACGGCGGCGGCATGAGCTTCG
>CANQIH010000113.1 GCA_947624035.1 uncultured Oscillospiraceae bacterium
ACGCCGCGTTCTGCATATGAAGCACGCCGCACGACCGGGGTTGCCACGATCGTGCGGCGTTTTCAATAGGATGTCATATTAGGGATTAACTGTTGTCTATGTACTTGAGTTAGCAAAATCCACCATCTACGCTGGAAACATCTTAGACAGAAAGTGTGTTTTTTCGATGTTTCCAGACAAGCTCTCCAATTCTCTGCTCCTGCTGTGCGAGACCAATGGCCTCAGCTATGAATCTGCTTCCAAGAAGTGCGGGGTGAGCCCACGATACTTCGGGCGTATCGTCCGAACTGTGACCGCTGCGGCCAAAGGCTGAATTGGAACAACTACGACAACGCAACTATTATTCTGCCCTAAAGTTCACATCTGCCGTCCCGACTGGCTCTCGCCAGCCTTTTTGTCGCGCCCAATCCTCGGCTCCACTTTTTCTTCATTTGGGGCTTGACTTTTTATTCGCAGGCTCCATATTTGTTGATGTGGAAGTAAGACAAGCGTGGGTCTTTGGTGTAATCTCCTTAACTATGGGAAACACCTGTCTCCCATCGGGACACCGTGCGCTGGCTGACGCCCAGCCGCTGGGCCAGCTGCTCCTGGGTGAGCCCTCGCTCCCGGCGCACCTGCCCCAAAAACCGTCCGATCTTTTCCTGGTCCATGGCCGTCACCCGTCCTTTCCTGCCCACATCATAGCATACCAGCCCCCTCATTGACAGGACACAGAGCGAGTAAAGCACCCTTTTCCTGCCGTGCGCATATACTGAAATGCGCGAAATCAATCGAACGGGGTGATATGATGTGTTCCATTGCAGGCGTGATCGACTTCCATAACGACCTACGGGCACAGGCGGAGGCCCTGGCCCCCATGGCCGCGTCCATGGTCCGGCGTGGCCCGGACCAGCGCGGCTCCTACATAACGGAAAACGCGGCGCTCTTCCACAACCGTCTCTGCGTCATCGACATCGAGAATGGCCGCCAGCCCATGACGGCCCGGCTGGGCGAAAGGACATACACCATCGTCTACAACGGCGAGATATACAACACGGACGAGGTACGCGCAGCGCTCATCCGGGAAGGCCACAGCTTTACCGGCCATTCGGACACGGAAGTGGTGCTGAAAAGCTATATCCAGTGGGGCGCGGCCTGTGTGGACCGGCTCAACGGCATCTTCGCCTTCGCCGTCTGGGACGAGGGCGAGCGGCGGCTCTTTATCGCACGGGACCGGATGGGGGTGAAGCCCTTCTTCTATGCTCTCCGGGGCGGCGCGTTCATCTTCGCCTCGGAGATCAAGGGCATTTTGGCCCACCCGGACGTGGAGCCGGAGGCGGACCGGGCCTCCATCTGGGAGGTGGTGCTCACCGGACCGGGCCGTACGCCGGGCTGCGGCGTGTTCCGGGGCATAGAGGAGCTTCGGCCCGGCTGGCGTGGCTTTTTCACGGCGGATGGCCTCAGGACGGAGCGTTATTGGTCCCTCCGGGCCCGGGAGCACCGGGACAGTCTCCAAACCACCATAGACACGGTGCGGTATCTGGTCACCGACGCCATCACCCGGCAGCTGGTGAGCGACGTGCCCATCGGCACCTTCCTCTCCGGCGGGCTGGACTCCGGCATCATCAGCTCAGTGGCCCAACGGTACATGGCCGCCCGTGGCAGGACCCTTCTCACCTTCTCGGTGGACTACAAGGACAACCTGAAGTACTTCCACAAGACCAAATTCCAGCCAAACACCGACACGGTGTTCATTGGCCCCCTTCGTGACTGGCTGGGCTGCGACAACCACCTGACAGAGCTGGACAGCGTGGAGCTGGCGGACGCCCTCTATGAGGCGGTGGAGGCCCGGGACCTGCCGGGCATGAGCGACGTGGACTCGTCGCTTCTGGCCTTCTGCAAGCGGATCAAGAAGGACGTGACCGTGGCCCTGTCCGGCGAGTGCGCCGACGAGATATTCGGGGGCTATCCCTGGTACCGGGACGAGACCATACGCATGGCGGAGGGGTTTCCATGGGCACAGTCCACGATCTATCGCGCCGGTTTCCTCCGAGAGGAATACGCCCGGGGCCTGGACGCCAGGGAGTACGTCATGGAGCGCTACCGCATGACGGTAAAGGACGCGGACGTCCTCCCGACTGACAGCCCCACGGACCGGCGGATGCGGGAGATGATGCGGCTCAACACCGACTGGTTCATGCAGACGCTGCTGGACCGGAAGGACCGCATGAGCATGTACAGCGCTCTGGAGGTGCGGGTGCCCTTCTGCGACCACCGGATCGCGGAATACCTCTACTCCGTGCCCTGGGCCTGGAAGGACCTGCACCACTACGAGAAGGGACTGCTGCGTGAGGCCATGCGGGGCTATCTGCCGGACGAGGTACTATGGAGGAAAAAGAGCCCTTATCCCAAGACCCACAACCCCAGCTATATGGCGGAGGTGTCCCGGCGGCTCCGTGAGGTGATCGCGGACCCGGACACCCCCCTGCTCAGTATCATCCGAAAGGACGCGCTGGAGTCCCTGTTGGACGACGACAAGGCCCAGCCCTGGTACGGCCAGCTCATGACCACCCCCCAAACCATCGCCTATATGCTCCAGATAAACCACTGGATGAAGGTGTATAACGTAAAGCTCATATAGCAAATGCGAGACACGGATATTCACCGTGTCTCGCATATTTATTGACAAATATTTGCATTATGCACGCGGATGGGCTTTATTATACACATCTTTCAGCTGTTTTTTCACGAGCTGCGAATATATTTGCGTGGAACTTATATCCGCATGACCCAGCATTTCCTGAATAGAGTGCAGGTCGGCGCCGTTTTCCAGCAGGTGCGTGGCAAAGCTGTGGCGCAGGGTGTGGGGCGTGATGTCCTTCTTGATGCCGGCTTTCTGCTGATAGCTCTTGACGATCTTCCAGAAGCCCTGGCGGCTCATGCGCTCGCCGCTGATGTTCACGAACAGCGCCCTCTCGCTGGGCACCGCGATCATCTCGGGACGGATGAAGTCCACATAGTCCTTCAGCGCCTTCACGGCCGTGGCATACAGCGGGATGGTGCGTATCTTGTCCCGGCCCCGGCAGTTGACGATGCCCGCGGACAGGTTCACGTCCGTCACATCCAGGCCGATGAGCTCGCTGACCCGGATGCCGGTGGCGTACAGAAGCTCCAGCATGGCCCGGTCCCGGTAGCCCTTCCTATCCGTGCACTCCGGCTGCTCCAGCAGCAGCTCCACCTCCTGGGCCGTCAGGATCTCCGGCAGCTTATGGGTGGCCTTGTCGGGCACCAGCCGCCCTGTGGGGTTCTCTTCCACGTAGCCCTTGAGCTTCATCCATATGTAGAAATTCTTCAGCGAGGCGATGTTCCGGGACACAGTGGCCACCGACTTGCCCACATTGCGCAGATGGTCGATGTACTCGCACAGGTCGTCCTCGTCCGCCGTGACGTAGTCCGCGCTGCCGTTCCCGTCCAGGTACTCCCCGAACTGTCGGATATCCCGCAGATAGGAACTGAGCGTATTCTTGGAGGCCTTCTTCTCGTCGGTCAGATAACGCTCATACTTCGCCAGGCATTCGGAATTCGTCACAGCGGCCACGCTCCTTGATGTCATTTGACATAATTTATCGTGGTTACACTATATTACAAATTCTCTCCGTAATCAAGTACTTTTTGCAACAATTGTAATTTTTGTTACTTTTGACGATGATTATGTTACCAAAATATCCATATTAGTTACAAATTGTAATTTCTGGCCACCTTGCCAATGCTGAATTTTACCAACAATGGTATCAATAGTAACAAATTATGACAACATTTAGAGTATTTGTAACCATTTATGTCATCCCTGCTGGAATTACCCACTGTTGTCATTATGACCGACGGTGCCGTTTTCTATGTGAATTCTGCCGAACGGCCAGCAGCGCACCGGCCAGCGCCCCCGCCGCCAGGGCTGACACCACATATGCCGCCCAGGGCCCGAAGGCGCACCTCTCCCCTGCCAGCGCGCAGCAGATGGCCGCCAGCAGAGCGCAGCCCAGTGCTATGACGCCGCCTGTGGCCAGCGCCTGACGGCCTCTGACCCGGGCTATGACGGCGCTGGGCGCCAGCACGGACAGTCCCACGCACACATAGGCCAGGATGCGCCCTACGCCCATATCCAGCGCGCCGCTCTCCACCGCCGCCGACACCGGCAGCAGCAGCAGCGCCGTCAGCAGAAGCGCCGCGCCTATGCCGATGGCGCTGCAGATGGGAAAGCTCTTCTTTTTCAAAAATGACATAACGATACCCCCAGAGGATAAGCTTTGTAAAGCTTATTCTCCGGGGGCAGAAAATATATCCGCTTTTATACCGGCTCGTCGGTCTGCTTGCCCACGCTGGACACGGCCCACTTGGTCACCTGCATGCGGACCCGGTCCTCGCTGGTCTCGAAGACGATGGAGTCGTCCTTCACGCTGACGATCTTTCCCATGATGCCGCCGATGGTGGTGATGGTGTCGCCCACGGACAGGCTGTCACGCATCTGCTGGAGCTTTTTCTTTTTCTTGTTCTCCGGCCGGATCATGAAGAAATAGAACACGGCAATGAGGACCACCATCATGATGATCATGCTGATGCCGCCGCCCGCGGCGGCCGTGGCGTCAGCGCCGCCGGCAGCGGTGGTATCCGCGGGGACGCAGCCGGAGACCATAAGGGCCGCCACAGCGACCATAAGTACAAGGGCCAGGACCCTAATAAAGCTGGAAAACTTCATTTGATTACCTCCAATAGTGTTACTCTTATTTTAAATTCTTTATATCCGCGTGTCAAGCAGTTTGGAATATTTTGCCCTATATTCGCCAAAGGTCCCCGCCTCCAGAGCGGCGCGTATCTCCGCCATGAGATCATTGTAAAACCACAGGTTGTGCATCACCGCGAGACGCAGGCCCAAGGTCTCCTCCGCCTTGAAGAGGTGGCGCAGGTAGGCCCGGCTGTACCGCCGGCACACGGGGCAGCCGCACTCCGGGTCGATGGGGCTCTCGTCCCGGGCGTACCGCTCGTTTTTCAAGTTGATGACGCCCTGCTTGGTGAAGAGGTGGGCGTGCCGCCCGTTCCGGGCCGGCATCACGCAGTCAAAGAGGTCCACGCCCCGCCAAACGCCCTCGATGATGTTCCCCGGCGTGCCCACGCCCATGAGGTACCTGGGCCGGTCCGCTGGCATGTGCTCCTGCACGATCTCGATGGTGTCGTACATCTCCTGGGTGGTCTCCCCCACCGCCAGACCGCCGATGGCGTACCCCGGCAGGTCCAGCTCCGCAATGGCCTTCATGTGGTCCACACGCAGGTCGGGGTATATACCCCCCTGGTTGATGCCGAACAGCATCTGGCCTGGGTTGACGGCGTCCGGCTCGGCGTTATACGCCGCCAGGGCACTCTTGCACCGCACCAGCCACCGGTAGGTCCGGGCGCAGGACGACTCAAAATACTCCCGGGGCGAGGGTATCTTCACGCACTCGTCGAAGGCCATGGCCACGTCGCTGCCCAGGTTGGCCTGGATGCGCATGCTCTGCTCTGGCCCGATGAACAGCTTGCGCCCATCCACGTGGCTGTGGAAGGACACGCCCTCCTCGGTGATCTTCCGAAGGTCAGCCAGAGAGAATATCTGAAAGCCGCCGCTGTCGGTGAGGATGGGCCCGGACCAGGTCATGAATTTGTGCAGGCCGCCCATGGCCTTGATGAGCTCGTCCCCGGGCCGGACGTGGAGATGGTAGGTGTTGGACAGCTCCACCTGGCAGCCGATATCCTCCAGGTCTTTGGCGGAGAGGCCGCCCTTGATGGCCGCCACGGTGCCCACGTTCATAAAAGCCGGGGTCTGGACCGTGCCATGGGGGGTGACGAACTCCCCCCGCCGGGCGTGGCCCTCGACCTGTTTCAAAAGCTTGTACATACTCGTCCTCGGTGAATCGTGATCATTCCTTCATCCGGCACTGGATGAAATAGCAGCCCCCGGCCGGGACGGTGAGCTCCACGCTGCTGCCGTCCAGGGTCTCATAGCGGAGCTCCTCCCCCATCACGTCCGTGTCCCCGGCGAAACCAGCCGCGCCCACGGCACCCAGGGGAATGCGGACGGCCGTCTCACGCTCTTCGGCGGAGAATACCGCCACAAAGGCCTCCTGGTCCGTGAAACGGGCGATGGCAACGGTGCGCCCCTCCGCGGCAAGGAACTTCATCCCGCCCACGGATAGCGCCTTGTGGGCCTTTTTCAGGTGGGCCATGGTGTGATAGAGCCTGTAGGCGTCCGTGGCCTCGATGTCCCTGTCCCAGGGCATGGGATACCGGCAGCCCTCGTTTGTGTACACGGTCCCGTCTATGGCCGCCTCGTCGCCGTAGTAGATGCTGGCGGCGCCGGGCAGGATGAACTGGAAATACACCGCTGCCCGCCAGGCCATGGGCGATATAGCCGGGTCGTTGTGCAGGCGGCCGATGTCGTGGCTGTCGAAGAGGTTGAACTGGTTCTCCCAGATGGCGTATGGCAGCTTGGCCAAGTGCTGCATCACCCGGTTTTCCACGTCCTGCCCCGTCATGGCGTACTTCACCGCCCGCAGCTCCGGCGAACGCGCCATGAAGTGGTCCGTCTGGCCCAGGAAGGAGCGGATGACACGGCCGCAGCCGTAGTAGTTCATGGGCGAGTCCCACTCGTCCCCCTGGAGGTACCCGGCGCAGTCGCCCCAGTCCT